>NZ_JAHLZB010000052.1:0-42873 GCF_025128255.1 Synechococcus sp. CS-205 | reverse complement strand
GCTGATCAGGTCGGCATCGGCGCTGAAATCAACAGCGGGAGCAGCGGTCTGGGGCATTGCGGAGGGGCTGGTCCCGCGAGCAAACCAGGCCGCGGCAGGGGCGCCAAGGGCAAGCTGGACGGACTTTCAGGCGGCCCTGTGTTCTGAGCAGAGCCTTGAGCGGAAGGGAGACACTCTGAAGGTGGCCCCGTTGATCCTTGCCCTGGAGTCACTGCCATGACCACGCTGCTGCTCGACATTGTCGTGATCTTCACGATGTCGGCCATGGCGGCGGTGCTCTGCCACCGCTTCAACATCCCCAGTTCGATCGGTCTGCTCCTCGCTGGCGTTCTGGCCGGGCCTGACCTCTTTCGGCTGGTGCAGAACGTGCACGAGATCGAGCTGCTGGCCGAGATCGGTGTGGTGCTGCTGCTGTTTGTGATCGGACTGGAGATCTCCCTGGCGGATGTGGCGCGCTTGCGTCGTCACTTTCTGATCGGCGGCTCGCTGCAGTTCTTCGGCACCGCCGCCTTGGTGGGGGTGATCTGTTGGGGGCTGGGTCTGTCGACGGGTCAGGGGGTGTACGTGGGCTTCGTGGTGGCCCTCTCCAGCACCGCCATCGTCTTGCGCATGCTGCAGGAGCGGGCCGAACTGGAAACGCCCCATGGGCGCACCACTCTGGCGATCCTCATTTATCAGGACGTGGGGGTGGTCCCGGTGATGCTGATGGCCCCCTTGCTGGCAGGCGTCGGGGCGAGTTCGGGGGTCGGTGCAATCGCGGCGCTGTTGGGACGGATCGCTCTGGTGGCGCTGGTCGCGTGGCTGGCCTGGCGCTGGATCGTGCCCTGGTTGCTGGAGCGCATCACCCGCACCCGGAGTTCGGAGGCCTTTCTTCTCGGTGTGTTCAGCCTTTGCGTGGGCATCGCGGTGATGACCCAGTCGCTGGGGCTGTCGTTGGCGCTGGGCGCTTTCCTGGCCGGTTTCATCCTCTCGGAATCGGAGTATTCCCACCAAGCGGTGGCGGTGATGCTGCCCTTCCGTGACGTCTTGATGAGTCTGTTCTTCGTGTCGATCGGCATGCTGCTCGACATCCAGTTCATGCTGGCCCACCCACTGGCGTTGCTGCTGCTCACATTGGCGGTGGTGGTGATCAAACCCCTGGTGGCGGCCTGGTCGGCCCTGGTGGTGGGCTTGCCCCTGCGTGGCTCGGTGCTCACCGGCCTGGCACTCGCTCAGGTGGGTGAATTCTCCCTCGTGGCCACCAAGGCGGGCGTCAGCACCGGTCTGCTTGGACCCGACATCTTCCAGACCGTGCTCGATGTGGCGGTGCTCAGCATGATGCTCACCCCGGCGCTGGTGGCCAGCGGTCCACGGCTCGCCGCCTGGCTGGCCACCACGCCCCTGCGGCGACTTGAGCGCCGCAGCCTTGCCCCCGACACCTCAGGCACCTCCACAGCCCTCAGCGGCCACATCCTGATTGTGGGCTTCGGGGTCACAGGCTCCAACCTGGCCCGTACGGCCCGCCGCTGCAACATCCCCTATGCGGTGCTGGATGTGAATGCCGCGATCGTGCGTGATGCCTTCCATGCCGGCGAGCCGATTCACTACGGCGATGCCAGCCAGGAGCCGATCCTTTCCCTGGTGAACGCGGATCAGGCCCGCGCCATTGTGGTGGTGATCGATGATCCGGCCGGTGCGCGGCGCATCGTGGAACTGGCGCGCCGCTTTGCCCCCGACGCCTACATCCTCGTGCGCAGCCGCTACCTGCGTGAGGTGGAAACCCTGCTGGCTCTTGGGGCCGATGAGGTGATCGCCGATGAACTGGAGGTGTCGATCGAGGTGTTCTCCAGAGTGCTGTCGCGCATGCTCGTGCCCCGCGAGGAGATCCAGCGCCTGATCGGCGATGTCCGAGGCGACTGGCGCCAGATGGCCCGAGGCCTCTCCCCGGAGGCCACCGCCGTGAGCGATCTGCGCGTGGCGGTGCCCCACCTCACCACCCACTCCCTGCGCCTGGGTGAACGCTCCCCACTGGTGGGTCACACCATCGCCAGCTGCGGCCTGCGCGCCGACCACAACGTCACGATCCTGGCGATCACCCGCGCTGGGGAGCCCCTGGCTCACCCCCACGGACACACGCCGCTGCTGGTGGGCGACCTGCTCTTCGTGATCGGTCCCGACGACTGGGATCCGGCAACCGTCCTTCATCCAGGTCGTTTGTCAACATGACGTCGCTTCCGATTGCCTCCTGCAGCCGATGAACATCGATGGCAAGGCCTGGCGCACGATCTGGCTGGAGGAGGGCGGACGCTCGGTGGGGGTGATCGATCAGACCCTGCTGCCCCACCGTTTGAGCACCCGATCGCTCGCCACCCTGGATGAGGCCGCGGAGGCCATCGCCACGATGGTGGTGCGCGGGGCGCCCCTGATCGGTGTCACCGGGGCCTATGGCCTGATGCTGGCCCTGCAGGCGGATCCGGGTGATGCCTCGCTCGCAGCGGCCTTTGAGCAGCTCAACGCCACCCGCCCCACCGCCATCAACCTGCGCTGGGCCCTCGAGCGGGTGCGCGATCGGGTGGCGGCGCTGCCGCTGGTCGAGCGGGCGGAGGCGGCTGCCGTGGAGGCTGCGGCCATCGCCGAAGACGACGTGGCGATGTGCGCGGCGATCGGCGACCACGGCCTGATGCTGTTCCAGCAGCTGGCGGCTGCGCGGCCCAGCGAGCGTCAGGGGCAGCCCCTGAACGTGCTCACCCACTGCAACGCCGGCTGGTTGGCCACCGTCGACTGGGGCACGGCCCTGGCACCGATCTACAAGGCCCACCGCGCCGGCCTGCCCATTCACGTCTGGGTGGATGAAACCCGCCCGCGCAACCAGGGTGCCAGCCTCACCGCGTTCGAGCTGGGTCGTGAGGGGGTGCCCCACACCGTGATCGTCGACAATGCAGGCGGTCACCTGATGCAGCACGGCCTGGTGGATGCCGTGATCGTGGGCACCGACCGCACTACCCGCTCAGGGGATGTCTGCAACAAGATCGGCACCTACCTCAAGGCTCTCGCCGCCCACGACAACGGCGTGCCCTTTTATGTGGCCCTGCCCGCCTCCACCATCGACTGGAGCCTCTGCGATGGGCTGGCGGAGATCCCGATCGAGGCCCGCAGCGCCACTGAGGTGACCCACATCCAGGGGCTGGTTGCAGGGGGTTCGGCTTCAGGAGAGATCGCCACGGTGCAGCTCCCGCCGGAGGGGAGTGCCGGCTTCAACCCCGCCTTTGACGTCACCCCGGCGCGGCTGGTGAGCGCTCTGATCACCGAGCGGGGTGTGGCCCCCGCCACCGAGGCAGGCCTGCAGCGCCTCTACGGGCGAGTGGCGAATGGCTCAGAGCCAGCGCCGGCGGCGGAAGTAAATCGCCAGCCCCACCCCGATCAGGCCCATCAAGGCCAGGGTTAACTGATAGCCGAGCCGCCAACGCAGCCCTGGCATGTTCTCGAAGTTCATGCCATACACCCCTGCGATGAATGTGAGGGGGATGAAGATCGAGGACATGATCGTGGGGGTTTTCATCACCTCGTTCATGCGGTTGCTCAGGCTGGAGAGGTAGGTGTCGTGGATGCCTCCCAGGAGGTCCCGGTAGGTTTCCAGCATGTCGATCACCTGGATGCAGTGGTCGTAGAGGTCGCGCCAGTACACCCTGGTACCGGCGGTGAGCACCCTCGATTCCCCCTTCTCAATGGTGCTGATCACTTCGCGACAGGGCCAGGCCGCCTTGCGCATGCCGAGTACGTCGCGCTTGAGATAATGGATCTCCTGGATGTTGCCCGGGCTCGGATCCTCGAGGATCTTGTCGTCGATGGCTTCGATGTGATCACCGATCTGCTCGATCGCCAGGAAGTAGTGGTCCACCACCGTGTCCATCAGGGCGTAGGCCAGGTAGTCGGTCGTCAGCTGGCGGATCCGCCCCTTCCCCGCCCTCAGGCGCTGACGCATGGAGTTGAACACATCTCCCTCTTCTTCCAGGAAGGAGAGCACCACATGCTCGCCCACGATCAGGCTCAGGTGCTCGATGGTGATCGACTGGCTCTCGCCGTCGAACTCCATCATCTTCATCGCGATCAGCAGGTAGTGGGGAAACTCCTCAACCTTGGGGCGCTGGTTGGTGTTCACCAGGTCCTCCAGCGTCATCGGGTGCAGGCCGAAGTGCCTGCCGAGGGTTTCGATCAGCGCCACGTCATGGATCCCATTGACGTTGATCCAGGTCACGCTGGTGTCTGAGAGGGCCTGATCGAAGCACTGGCTCACCTCCACGTCCTGGGCTTCGCTCAGGCGATCGGCGTTGTAATCCAGGATGTCGACCCGGGCGCGCACGCACTTGCGCTCGCCCACGAACACCATCGTGCCCGGGGCCAGGCCTGTCTTGACGCCCCCGCCCAGCGCCCGTGCCTGGCGGCGGCGGCGGGGGCGACGCCGCGGCGGCATTGGCCTCGACCTGCTGGATCGCTCCATCGCCGTGGCGGCTGGTGCCGGTTCAATGGGCTTGATGCTGGCACGGTTCCGACCGGATCACCCTTCCCTAGCCTCCTGGCCACGTGACGCCCAACCGCCGGATGCCGAGTCAGAACCGTTGGTCGCAGGCCGAGGCCGAGGCCGCTGTGGCCCGCTACGGCGCTGAGGGGGTCAGCGAGGACCTGGCCCTGCGCACCTACAGCGCCCGTCTGCTCGGTGCCGACCCCGATCTGGTGCTGCATGGGGGTGGCAACACGTCGGTCAAAACCACGGTCACGGGGCTGCTGGGGGAGACCATCCCGGTGCTCTGCGTCAAAGGCAGCGGCTGGGACCTGGCCACGATCGAGCCCCCTGGCCACCCGGCCGTGCGCCTCGAACCCCTGCAGGCCCTGCGGGTTCTCGAGCGCCTCAGCGATGAAGACATGGTGGCGGCCCAGCGCCGCAACCTGATCGATCCCGCTGCCCCCAACCCTTCGGTGGAGGCCCTGCTCCATGCCTTCCTGCCCCACAAGTTCGTCGATCACACCCACTCGATCGCCCTGCTGGCCCTGGCCGATCAGCCCGGCGCTGAAGCGCTCTGCCGTGAGGTCTATGGCGATCGTGTCGCCCTCGTTCCCTATGTGATGCCCGGCTTCGCCCTGGCCAAGGCTGCTGCTGAGGCCTATGAGGCGGCCGAGCAGCGGGCCAGGGCCGCTGGGGTGGAGCTCGAAGGCATGGTGCTGCTGCAGCACGGGCTGTTCTCCTTCGGTGCCACGGCCGAGCAGAGCTACGGGCGGATGCTGGCGCTGGTGGGGCAGGCCGAGGCGTGTCTGACCCGGGTGAGCGGCCAGCCCCTGCCGCAGCCCATGCCGGAGCCCCCCATCCCCGCGGCGGCAGTGCTGCCGGTGCTGCGCGGGTTGCTCAGCCGGGCCGCCGATGCCGAGGCGGCCCCTGGCCGCTGGCTGCTCGATCTCCGGGATTCAGCTCCCGCCCTGGCGGTGGTCAATGATCAGCGCCTTCTCGACTGGGCCAGCCGCGGTGTGGCCACCCCCGACCACGTGATCCGCACCAAGGCCCAGCCCCTGGTGCTGTCCCCCGCCTGCGGCGATCTGGCCCCCTGGACGGAGGCCGCGGCCGCGGCGCTGGCGGCCTTCGTCGACGACTACAAGGCCTACGTGGCCCGTCAGAACGGACGGGTCGGTGGCGGGCGCACGCCGCTGGATCCCCTGCCGCGGGTGCTGGCGCTGCCCGGTCTGGGGCTGGTGGGCCTGGGCCGCTCCGCCCAGGACGCCGCCGTCACCGCCGACATCGCCGAGGCCTGGGCCCGCACCCTGCTGGCGGCGGAGGCCCTCGGCCGCTTCCAGCCGGTGGGGGAGGACGACACCTTCGACATGGAGTACTGGAGCCTGGAGCAGGCCAAGCTTGGCCAGGCCAAGGAGCTTCCCCTGGCCCGCCGGGTGGTGCTGGTGACCGGCGGCGCCGGCGCCATCGGTGCCGCCACCGCCCGCGCCTTTGCCCGGCGCGGCGCCGATGTGGCTGTGCTTGATCGGCAGGAGGAGGAGGCCCTGGCCGTGGCGGCCAGCTGCGGTCGGTGCGCCCTGGGCCTGGCCTGTGACCTCACCGACCCCCAGGCGGTGCGCCAGGCGCTGGCGGCCGTGGCCGCCCACTTCGGTGGGCTCGACATCGTGGTCAGCAATGCCGGCGCCGCCTGGAGCGGTGCCATCGCCGAGCTCAGCGACGCCGACCTGCGCGCCAGCTTCGAGCTCAACCTCTTCGCCCACCAGAGCGTCGCCCAGGCGGCGATGGCCATCTTCCGAGCCCAGGGCATGGGCGGCCAGTTGCTCTTCAACGTGAGCAAGCAGGCGCTCAATCCCGGCCCCGGCTTCGGTGCCTACGGCATCGCCAAGGCGGCCCTTCTGGCCCTGATGCGCCAGTACGCCCTGGAGGGCGGCGGTGAAGGGGTGCGCGCCAACGCCATCAATGCCGATCGCATCCGCTCGGGCCTGCTCGACGCCGGCATGATCCGGGAGCGCTCGGCCGCCCGGGGCGTGAGCGAGGCCACCTACATGGCCGGCAACCTGCTGGGGGAGGAAGTGCGGGCCACCGACGTGGCCGAAGCCTTCGTGGCCCTGGCCCTGCTGGAGCGCACCACCGGCGCGGTGCTGACCGTGGATGGGGGCAACGTGGCGGCCATGGTGCGCTGAAGGCCTCAGGCGGCTTCGCGAGCCCCCGCCATCAGGGCCAGGCCCAGGCCTCCCCACAGCAGCACCAGCGTCAGGCAGAGCCCCGTCCAGGCCGGCAGGCCCCAGCTGCTCACCGCCAGCGGCGCCACCACGGTGATCACCCCGCCGGCCAGGACCGGTTGCAGCAGCAGTTGCTTGATCGAGAACGGCTGCAGAGCCTCGCTGCGATCGAGGGGGTCGGCCATGCGCAGCAGCAGCAACCCGCTGGCCGCCACTCCCGTGGCCTGGCCGAACTCGATGATCGCCCGCTCGAACCAGGCTGAGGGAAGGATGCGCGGCGCCAGCAGCAACAGCACCCCAAGGTTCCAGGCCAGGCCGGCCATGGCCAGGGCCGTGAGTGACATCCAGTCGTGGGCCAGGAGGGTGAGATCGAGGCAGGCCGTGGCCGCCGTGATCAGCAGATCGGCCGACACCGTGCCCAGGCGGTTCTGCACCCGGGTCGAGACCCAGTGGTCCTTGCCGAGCCTCTCCAGCAGCCAGCGCACCAGCAGCGATCCCACCAGGGCCAGGGGGAACACCGGGAACACATCGATCACCATGGCCAGTCCACCGCCCACGTGCCCGGCCACCAGATGCAGGCCCGCCAGGGCCACCACACCGATCGCCACCGCCAGCCCCGTCAGGGCCAGGTTCAGGGCCAGGGCCGAGACCCTCAGCTCCGGCGGAGGCGGCAGCGGGAGCAGGGCCTGGGCGGCGAATGCCTGCTCAGGCTCGGGTGCGGGCCCGGGCTCCGGCTCAGGGGGGTTCTCCACCCCCGAGGCAACCGTGGAGCCCCCCAGCAGCCAGCCCCGGTTGCGGGCCAGGAGCACCACCAGGCCCCCCACCACCGTGGAGGTGAGCAGCCCCACGGTGGCCATGGCCAGACCCAGGGCCTGGCCGCCATCAAAGCCCAGGCTGGCGTAACTGTTGCCCATGGCGGCGGCGGAGCCGTGACCCCCTTCGTAGGCCACCTCGATCAGGCAGGCCATCAGCGGATGGACTCCCAGCAACGGCTGCAGCACCACCAGCACCACCAGCCCCCCCACCATGTACTGGCCGAAGGCGAGGGTGAGGGCCAGCAGGACCTGGGCTGAAAGCGGCCGCCAGAGGCCGGCCAGCCGTGGCAGCGGCTTGGCCAGCAACAGGGTGGCGAACACCAGCGTCAGCAGCACCATCGGCAGCTGGTTCCAGATGTCGATCACGGGTTGGCTGAGCAGGGGCACCAGCCCCGCCGGCGCCACCAGCAGGCCCAGCACCCCGGCCAGCAACGCCTCAGGAATGCCCCAGTGGCGCAGCCCCAGCACATCACCGAGGCTCCGGCCCACCACCAGCACCAGGCCGAGGGCCACCAGAGCCACCGCCGGCGTCTCGACGGCCTCCACCAGAATCCTGACGCTGCCTGGAATGAAGGGCATCAGAGGGCGAGGTGCTTCCTGAAGAAGGCTTCAGTGGCCTCCAGGACCTCAATCTGCACGGAACCGCTGCGGAATCCGTGACCTTCAGCGGCAAATCGATGCAGCTCCACCGGAACCCGGTTGGCGGCGAGTGCCGCCACGATCCCCTCGGTCTGCTCCGGTGGCACCACCTTGTCCTGGAGACCCTGAAAGAAGATCACGGGGCAGCGGATCCGATCGGCATGGCGCAGGGGGGATCGGGCTTCGTAGGTGGCCCGATCGGCCGGCCACGGGCCCACCAGGCCATCGAGGTAGCGAGCTTCGAAACGGTGACTGCTGCTGGCCAGGCCTGAGAGGTCGGCCACGGCGTAGCGGCAGGCACCCGCACGGAACCCGTTGCTGAAGCAGAGGGCCGCCAGCACGGTGAAACCACCGGCGCTGCCCCCTTCGATCGCGATCCGCTCTGCGCTGGCCAGTCCCGCAGCCACCAGGGCGCGGGCCGCGGCGGCGCAGTCGGCTACATCCACCACACCCCAGAGCCCGTCGAGCCGTTCCCGGTAGGCCCGCCCGAAGCCAGTGGAGCCGCCGTAGTTCACATCCACCACGCCCCAGCCGCGGCTGGTCCAGTACTGGTTCACCGGGTTGAGGCCGGTGCGAGCCATGCCGGTGGGTCCGCTGTGACCCTTCACCAGCAGAGGTGCGGCGGGGTGAGCGCCTCCGCTGGGGGGGTGATACCAGGCGTGGGTGGGCCGGCCACCGTGACCCTCGAACCAGAGCGCCTCGGCCGGCGTCGCCCAGGTCGCCGGCTGGGCCCGAGGGAGCGCTCCCGCCAGGTCGGCCGCCGTCTGGTGCCGCCAGCGGCCACTGGCCAGCTCGAGGGTCAGCAGACCCGCTGCCGTGGTGCCGTTGCCGGCCACGGCCACCAGCTGGCCGTCTTCGGCCCTGAGCCCCTCGAGATCATCGAAGGGGCAGGAGATCGGCTCCCAGCGCGCGGGGGCCACCCCCGCACCACCGTCCGGATCTTCTGCAGGATTGAGCACCACCCGGCCCAGCTGCCAGCTGCCCTGCACGCAGGCGGCCGCCACCAGCTGGCGGCCATCCCAGGCGGTGGTGCGCATCCCGTACACCCACTGCGGCATGGCGAACTCCGCTTCCATCGGCAGCAACCGCTGCCAGGGTTCCTGGCCACTGGCCTCCAGCAGCTCCAGATTCCACCAGCCATGGCGATCGTTGGCCACCACCAGATCTCCGTTCGGGAGCCACAGGGGCTGGAAGATCGAGCACGCCGATGGCTGCCCGGGCGCCCCTGAGCCGGCGATCAGCTGTGCCGGGCCCAGGTCTCCTCCGGGCTCCACGTCGGCCAGCCACAGCTGGCTGCGGTCCCAGGGCATGTGCGGCTGCTGCCACTCCACCCAGGCCAGCCGGCCCCCGTCGGGGCTGAGCACGGCATACCCGCAGAAGTCGAGGGGCTGTCGCAGCAGCTGCGGTTCCCCCCCCGCCAGGGCGACGGTCACCAGCCGATCAGTTCCATCGCTCTCCATCACGCCGATCCAGCGCTGGTGCCGCTCGTCGATCAGGCCATCGGCGAAGGCCCGGGCGCCCGGCTCGGTGAGCCGCACAGGGTAGGAAGCCCGCGGGCCGGTCTCCAGCCGCCAGAGGCAGCGGTCGCGGTCGTTCACCACAACCACCACCGGCTCGTCCGCGCTGGCCCCCCCAGCCCCGGAACCGATCGCCACCACGCCGCCGCCGTACTCATGCACGCGGCTGCGCAGGTTCCAGGTGCCGGGGGTGAGCTCGATCGGCTCAGCCTCCGGCGATGGTTTCAGCATCAAGGTGGTACGCCCCTGCTCGGCGGGGCGTTGCTCCATCCAGAACAGACGCCCTCGGTGCAGCTGGGGTTCCTTGATCCGGGGCTTGCGTCCCACCACCTCCGAGGCCGCCAGTGGCTGGCTCGGCCGGGCGCCTGACCCCTGCACCAACCCCTGCCCCACCGGCGACTCCTACAATGTCCCCATCGTTTCAGGTGACGCTTTGGCCAGCAGCTTCGCCAAAATGGCCCGCCAGGCGGAGCAGACCACCCGGGCTGTCCAGGTCCCCAAGGAGGTGCTCGAGGCACCCCCACTGACGATCCACACCCTCGGGGATCAGGTGTTGCGGCAGCCCGCCAAACGCATCAGCAAAGTGGATGAATCGGTGCGGGAGCTGGCCCGCGACATGCTGCGCAGCATGTACACCGCCCGTGGCATCGGCCTGGCCGCCCCCCAGGTGGGGGTCCACAAGCAGCTGCTGGTGATCGATCTCGATCCCGAAAATCCGGCCACACCGCCACTGGTGCTGGTGAATCCCGAACTCGGCTCGGTCAGCGCTTCCCTCGACACCTACGAAGAAGGCTGCCTGAGCATCCCCGGGGTCTACCTCTCGGTGGTCCGTCCCAGCCAGGCCGAGGTGAGTTTCCGCGACGAACATGGGCGCCCCCGGCGCATCAAGGCTGATGGTCTGCTTGCGCGCTGCATCCTTCACGAGATGGACCATCTCAAGGGTGTGCTGTTCGTGGATCGGGTCGGTGATGAACTCAGCCTCAATGAGGAGCTGAAGGAACACGGCTTCCGCCGTGACGACGTCCAATCCCTGCGCTGATCGCTCCATGCCCATGCAACCCCTCGCCGGGGTCTTTCTGGCGCTGGCCTGCCTGCTCGGCATCGCCGCCACGGGTTCCGTCTTCGAGCTCTCCTATGGCGAGCCTGATCTGGGGGTTCTCACAACCCGACTGATCCTGGCGGCCTGCCTGCCCGGCACGGTGATCAGCCTGTTGGTCGCAATTCGTCTCAACAAGGCCAGCTGAACGCCCCTGGCATCCTCCGATCCCACTTCTACGATCGGGCTCACCTTGCACCGTTCACCGATGCGCGTTGCGCGCCCTCCGATCCTGCTGCGGACGCTGGCTGCTCTGGCGCCGGCTCTGACGGCCCTGCTGGGTCTGGCCATGGGCAGGCCTGTTGCGGCCCAGGGGTCCCTCTTCCAGGCCCGGGAGCTGGACCAGTCGAAGTTCGTGCTGGTGGCCGCTCCGATCGGCGATGGCCTGCGTGCCCAGCTGAACATCTACGAGCAGGTCACCGATCGCCGCCCCTGCTTTTCCACCAGCGGCGCGGCACCGTCCCGGGTGGAGCCCTTGCTGGGCAGCTTCAATTTCACCGGGATCTGCTCGCGCTACATGGATGCCAACGGCTACTCCCTGCGGGTGGGTGGCAGTGATCTGGGCACCGTGTACCGCCTCAGTGTGGTGCGCCAGGGAACCGACAACATCCTGCTCGCGGCTCCAGGCCGCAACCAGGCAGGCCCTGAGGTGGTGGTGGCCCGCACCCAGGGTCACAGCGATGGGTTCCTGCAGTTCGTGCCGGAGCCGGGCTGGAGGCTGATGCGCCGGTACTTCGGCGACCGCGCCCTGGGTCACATCTACCTCTACCGGGAGACCTGGCCGGGTCAGGAGATCGGCCAGCCTGAACTGGTGGCGCCCGAGGCCGCCGAAGGGGTTGTTCCGGAGGCCACAGTCCCGGAGAGCACAGTCCCGGCGGCCTCGGCCCCGGAAGCCATGGATCAGCCTCTGGCCCTCCCCAGCATCAAGCCCACGCCCTGATCAGGCCCTGCTGAGCCGATTGCTACATTGACATCCAACTTGCCCAACTGCGTGGTTCATGACCCAGGTCACCGTCGGCGAAAACGAAGGCATCGAATCGGCCCTGCGCCGCTTCAAGCGGCAGGTGTCGAAAGCCGGCATCTTCGCTGACCTCAAGCGCCTCCGTCACCACGAGACGCCCACCGAAAAGTACAAGCGCAAGGCCCAGCAGCGCCGTCGTCGCCGCTGATCAGGCTCGCCGTTCCGCCTGATCGAGCACCGGTTCCCTGCTGATCTGGTCGAACGATCGGTAGGAGAGGGCCTCTCCAAGATGCTGGGCGCACACCGTGGTGGTGCCCTCCAGATCCGCCAGCGTCAGGGCCACCCGCAGCACACGCTCCCCGGCACGGGCACTCAGGCCCCGCTGGGCCATGGCCTGTTGCCAGAGCCGTAGGATGTCTGGGCCGAGTTCGATCAGACGCCTCAGGCTTCCACTTGATAGCTGGCTGTTGGGCCTCCCTCCGGGATTCCGCCGGCTCATCCTCCTCCGGGCCTGCTGCACCCGGTCCGCCACCAGCGCCGTGTTCTCGGGCGGTTCCTGGGCCATGGCTTCAGCCCCAGCCCCCGGGTTGTAACTGCGGGCAAGCGCGCCGGGGTCGAGGCGGTCCATCACCACCTGAAGATCCAGGCGATCCAGCAAGGGCCCCGACAACCGTGACCAGTACCGCCGTTGCTGAGCCTCGCTGCAGGCACAGGCTCGTTCAGGGTCGCCGAACCAGCCGCAGGGGCAGGGGTTCGTGGCTGCCACAAGGGCCGTGCGGCAGGGAAAGCGGCTCTGCTGGCGTGTACGGCTGATCCACACCTCTCCCTCCTCCAGGGGTTGACGCAGCTGCTCGAGCACCTCGCGGCGGAATTCCGCCAGCTCATCGAGGAAGAGCACCCCGTGGTGGGCCAGCGACAGCTCCCCGGGCCTCGGCGTTGCACCGCCCCCCACCAGGGCGGCGGCCGTGCAGCTGTGGTGGGGGGCGCGGAATGGCCTTGAACCGATCAGGGCACCGCCCTCCGGCAGCAGTCCGGCCACGGAATAGAGCTGGGTGAGCTCCAGAGCCTGGTGCCTGGGCAGGGGGGGCAGCAGACCCGGCAGT
Source organism: Synechococcus sp. CS-205 (assembly GCF_025128255.1). Taxonomy (NCBI): domain Bacteria; kingdom Bacillati; phylum Cyanobacteriota; class Cyanophyceae; order Synechococcales; family Synechococcaceae; genus Synechococcus; species Synechococcus sp. CS-205. The sequence continues at coordinate 30,043 of NZ_JAHLZB010000052.1, read as the reverse complement.
CGCCGCGCCAGCATGGTCTTGCCGCTGCCCGGGGGACCCACCAGCAGCAGATGGTGTCCTCCCGCTGCGGCGATCTCCAGGGCCCGGCGCCCGTGGGCCTGGCCGATCACGTCGGCGAGGTCGGGCGGTGCAGCCCCCATCCGGGCCCGGGCGGGGGTGGGGGCCGGAACGGCCTGCGGATCGGCCAGCCAGTCCAGCACCTGCGCCAGGTCGCTGGCGGGCCAGACCGCCAGGCCCGAAACCAGGGCGGCCTCGGCGGCATTGGCCTGGGGGACCACCAGAGCCCGGGCACCGCCGCGCCTGGCGGCCAGGGCCAGGGTCATCACCCCCCGCACTGGCCGCAGGCTGCCATCAAGGCCCAGCTCGCCGGAGCTCCAGATTCCCTCCATCCGCTCCGGTGGCAGCTGAGCCGAAGCCAGCAGCAGCCCCAGGGCGATCGGCAGATCGAAGGCCGGACCTTCCTTGTAGTGACCCGAACGGATGGATAGGGGCGATGGCCTGCCGTTCGCCCGTTGGTAGTGGCCGGCGGCAGGGCGGCCAGAGCGCGCGTCACCTCCTGCTCCGTGGTCTCGATCCGGTAGCCACTCCAGAGCCGATCGCTCAGCTCGGCGGCGGTGTCGTCCGGGTAGGCGGTGGCCACCTGCTGGAGCACCGGCAGCCACTCCGGCGGTTGTTGCGAACCGGTCGCAATAGCGCCCCCCGGCACAACCTCCGGCGGCTGAGGTTGTGCCGGGGCAGCGCCATTGCAGGACAGCGGTTCTGGGCACGCCAGGGGGGGTGGCACAACCTCAGGCGCAGAAGTTCCCGATGCTCCACCACATACACGCACATCCCCTCCTAGCTGGGGCTCTTTCTCACCTCCTGTCACCCCCTTCTCTACAACCAAAAAAGGTTGTGCCGGTTGTGCCAGGGGGGCAGGATCGCTGTCTACCACTGCCGTTTGCCCCGGCGCAACCTCGCGTTCTGAGGTTGTGCCAGGTTGTGCCGGTTGTGCCGGGGCCAACCACCGCCGTGCCCTGCCGCCTGCAGCTCGCGACGGGTACCGCTCGCGGGGGCAGCCGAGCTTTTTCAGGACGGCGGCCGCCTCCATCTCATGGCGCCGGTCGATCTGATCACGGGCACGGCAATCGGCGCCGGCCAGTGCCTCGGCGGTGGTGAAGGGCTCCGTGCCCTGGCGCCTGGCCCATGCGTCCAGCTGCGCGGTCCAGGGGTGCTCCTGCTCGTAGCGGCTGTTCCTGCGGTTGCTCTCGATCTGGTCGGCATGATCCAGACAGGGCAGCTCCCCATTGCGGTAGGCCAGCACCGCTGCCTTCCAGATCGCCTCTCGATCACGGTGGACCGCCTCCAGGTCGATCTGCTCGCCCCGGTCAAAGTCCTGCGGGCACTCGATCACACCGAAGCGGCGGCTGCCTTCGTCGTCCCTGAGGAAGGCGTCACCATTGACGCTGCCCACAAGGATGCTGCAGCGGGGGTAGGGCGCTGTGGTCTTGCCATAGGGCACGCGGATGTTGTCAGTTGCGGTTGTGATCAGGTTTCGGAGCTGCCCTACTTCACGCTTGCTGGTGATGGTCTCCAGCTCCCCCAGCTCGAAGATCCAGCAGGAGTGGATGTTCAGGATCAGATCCTTGTCATCGTCGGGCGTCGTGCAGTTGAACCAAGGGTGGGATGCGAGCACCTTCCAGAAGGAAGACTTCCTGATCCCTTGCTTACCTTTCAGGACACAAACAAAGTCGAACTGACAGCCGGGGTCATAGACACGGGCAACGGCACCGATTAATGCCTTGCGCAGCATCTTGTCGTAGAGCTGGTCCTTCGTGCCTAGGTAGGTGGTGGCGAGGGTATCTAGATCAACGGGGTTGATGTCCCCCTCAGCAGCCACCGTGTCCAGGTATTCACGAACCGGGTGGTAGCGGTTGTCATAGGCGACGTCAAGAATACCGTCGGTTGTGTGTTGGCTGCTTACGGAGTAGCCGTGCCCTTGAACTTTGATGTAGAACGTAGAGCCGCAATCTTCATTGATTGGCTTGTTGTAGAACTCGATCCGCCGGGTTAGGTCATTGAACCGGACCAAGCCATGGGCATGTTCATTAACGAGTGCGGCGACCGCGCCACCGTTGAGCCCTGTTCGCGTGGTCTCCCCTTCCTCGTTTGAGCCCCAGCCTGATGGCAGGAGAGAGAGCAGCCCCTTCAGGGGCTCCATGCCCGCCGCCTGCTTCAGCAGGCGTTGCTTGCGCTCTGCTGCTGCCTGCTGCTCGTGCTGCTGCTCGCGCTGCCTCTCGCGTTGCTGAATGGCGAGCTGGCGTGCATCACGTTCAGCGATCAGCACTGCTATCTGCGCTCCATGGGAGTGCAACGCAGCGCGATGATTGATGCAAGCGTGCTGGATCTTCTCCTGAAGATGCTTTTTCGGTGCGCCTTTAGCAGCGGCGCATAGGCGATCGCGTAGTGGTATCAGCTGGCCCCAATCTTCGGATGCCGCTAAGTAGTGCCCGATGGTATCAGCTATGGCCTCAACTTGATCGGGGTCTTCGTCCCACTTGACGGAAAGATCCGCAATGGCAAGTAGTACGCTTTCACGATCTGGCGCTGCTGCTTCGGCCGCTTCGGCGTCGTGCTCCAGGGCGGCGATCTCCTGCTCGATCTCCGCCAGGCGTTCAGGTGTGGGGGCAGGCGGCAGGTCGTCAGGGTCAGCAACTGCAGGCGGGGCGGTGCCATTGGCGGATGGTTGCCCGGCCTTGGCCTGCTCGATCTGATCAGCATGGGGATGCTCCCAGCCACGGGCACGGGCGGCTTTGATCAGGGCACCGATACCGGTGCGGCTGCTGGCGGCCAGATCGGCCACCTTGTCGGCGGTGTCCCAATCAGCAGCGGCGGCGGGATCATCCCAGCCGGCCAGGTCGATCACATGCAAGGCGCCATCGGCGCCGAAGTGCCCGGCCAGGGCAGCCACAGCGGCCAGGGCGTCGTTGTAGGTGCCGCTGCCAGCAGCACCACGCGGGGGGATGGTCTGCAGCATCGAAGCGGCCAGTCCCAGCTGCTCCAGCCGGCCGCAACGCTCAAACCATGTGGCTGCGTTCGGGTTGCGATCTGAAGCGTCAGCGGTGAACTCAACCGGGGCAGCTGGCGGCCGTGGCTCACGCGGCGGCTGGGGCTTTGTCCCCGTCTTGTCTTCGATCCACTCGGTCAGATTCAGCAGATCGGCGGCGCTGTAGCGGGGGCCGTCGTCCACCAGGATGCGTGTGCTCTGGCCTGTCTTCGGGTGGTAGCCACCGGGGCAGCGCATGACGTGGCTGGCGGAGCTGATCCCCTTATCGACGCCGGCTTCAGGGCAGACGTGCTCGATTGCGGCGGCCAGTGCTTTCTGCAGGCGCCGGGCAATCTTGTGATCGGTGAGCAGTTCCCCCTGGCGGAGCAGCCAGTAGAAGTGGATGCTCTTGCCGCCGGTAAAGATGATCAGCGACGGGGGCGGCAGGCCCGCTCGGGCCGGCAGTGCCAGCTGGTCATCAATGGGCAAGCCGCCATCACACTCGCTGTAACCACCAACGAATCGGGCGATGTGATGGTTCTGTGCGCCCCATGCCTTGAGCGGTCCGCCGTCCCAGTGGTAGTGCTCTGGCAGAGAGCCCCAGCTCTGGGGCAGGGGTGCGGGGGCGTTGATGATCACGCCCAGGCTGTGGGTGGGTTCTGCTCTCAGGCGGTCCTGGATCTGCTTTTGCTCCTTGGGGAGGGTCCGCAGGCTGGGGACGTTGTAGTGCCGGGTGCCCTTACCGCCGGGTGGGTAGACGGCGAAGACAATCTCCCCGTCGGTGGCGCCGGGCCGGCCGATCAGCTGCAGGAAGCGGACAACTTCGCCCCAGTCGATGGCCCGGCCGGCCTGGCCAGGCGCAGCTGCGGCCGGGGCTTGATGGCTGACGATGGGGGAAGGTGGCCCATCGTCGCCCATCGGTGATACCTTTGGATTGCGGCGACCATCGCTGCAACCATCAGGTTCTCCAGTTCGCTGTAGGCTTGGTTCAACAAAATCCATTGATCCGTTCGGGTTATGGGTTGAGCCAGATCCCGTGCTTTCCAGGGCGGGTGGGATCTGGAAGGTTTTAAGGGTTCAACGGCTCGGCCTCGCGGTCGGGCCGTTTCCCTTTTCAGGGCTTCGAGGGCCTCGGCTTCAGTGGCACGCCAGCCCCATCACGGGCCGCTTCGAGCACGATCACGGCGGCGCTGCCGCTCAGCGCCCCTGCGGATGCTGCGGCTCGTGGTGCCGCTGCCGGCCAGCTTCGCGCCACGTCCCGCCAGCAGCGGCGCGAGCGTGACCAGGATCGAAGCGCCGTTGGAATAGTTGAAGCCCACTCCCATTCCGGGCGCGGTGGTGGCCAGCTGCTTGGAGATGGCGCTGACCTTCGGCGGTGGCCTGTTGGAGCTGTGGCTAGTAAGATCGATGCGCTTCATGGTTTTATCGGTGCAAAGGGAATAACCCGCCGGCTGTGGTCAACGCCCGGCGGGTTTTTTATGCTTCAGCGTTAGGCTCACTCGGCACTGATTGTTACCTGACAGATGGACCGCTCATCACTGATTGCAGTCCCGAAGTCATGCTGAATCCTGAACTTCCGGTTGCCAGAATCGAAGTCCTCCTCCTGCGTTACAACCGGGCTCCCGATGGTGCCTAGCAGCAACGGCTGGTAGTTGGTGTCGGCCACATAGCAGACGCCGCCGGTAAGTTGTGCGTCAACTTCCAACGCAACCGAGAATGGCATCACATCACTGTATTTAGCGGGAGCATATTCTCCGAGCATCTGCTTGGCTTGAGCTTCCTGTTCTGGTGCCACTAGCAACAATCGAGGCTCGAAACTAACGGGAATCCCGTTAGCATCAACCTGCCGCCGTAGCTTTAGTGTTGCCGCCTCGATTGCGGGGAATACTCCGGTAGCGGTGGTGGAGTTACCAGGGCCCCAGCTAATGTTGCCCAGCTGAGCTGCTAATGCAACCGCTTCACTTCTGGCAGCAGCTTTACCCATTTCAGCCAGCAGTCTGCCGAAGGCGTCCAGGTCGTCGTTGATCACAGCGCGACGGGTCAGCGTCACCAACCGGCCAAACTCTCCCGCCTGCAGGGTGGCGGCATCCTCATCTTCGAGCGTACCACCGGTGTATTCTCCGCCTTCGAGTTTCTCGGCCAGATCACCGAACTGCGACACTCGCAGTTCCTGGACAGCGCGGAAGTCAGAAAGTTGCCGCACTCGTGCTAACGCTCTCACGCCTTGCGGTGCTGACTCGTAGCCATTCTGCAAAGTACGCTCGGCGCTGCTGAGCAGCAGGCTGGAGAAGTCCGAAGTTGACCAGGCCCGCTCGATCACGCGAATGGGGCTGCCGCCGGGGGAGGGATCAAAGATGCCGCGCTGCTGATTCCAGCTTTCGATTGCGCGGCTGAGTGGAATCTGACCGGCGGCATCTTTGGAGCCCTGGAGCTTTGCGGTCAGCACATCCGCCAGCCCACCGCTGCTGGCGGGTGCCTGGCGGTAGTGGCTCAGCTGCTCAAGGCTTGGCGCCACTGGCTGCTGGCTGCGCAGCACTTCGTTGACGACTTGCGAGTAACTTAAATCGCTGTCAACAAACTGTTGCGCAGCACCAGCAGGAACTCTGGCCTCGCCGCACATTTTGTAGATCCTCTCTGCTCTCTCGGCCCGTTCCAGCCGAAGGGTGAGATCTGGAGCGGTAGCGGTGGCCATTGGCTCAGGTGCTGCAGGTGAAATCGTCACGGGGAGGGAAGCAGTGGAATCAACGGGAGCAGAGTTGTCCATGGCGGATCTAGCAAGTGTTCGGGTATCTTGGCCCTGGGGGACTAACGCAATACTGCGCAAGGTCCACCGCTTAGCTGTAGCAAACTGGCCGGTACGCTCAAGGTCTGAAGCGAGGTAAGTTGCACCAACTGACGTTGCGCAACCGCTGCGAACTAAAGCCCATCCGGTATCAGCAGCCGGTGCATCTTTCATCACCGCAGTGCCAACAACTTGGCCAGACTCGAAGCGGAGATCTGATAATCTGCCGCACATTCTGTCGGTTGTGTTTGTATGGTCCAGCAGAATGGGAACGGGGGCATCAGGTAGCTTCACGGCGCTGCGATTGCAGGCCAGGCTGATACCGTCCACCGGGTCATCGGTTGCGATCACCAACGTCACAGAACGGGCCGCTTCGTTGACGGTCTTCGGCTTGCTGAACGCTGAGCGGTGGAGCGGAACGGCGGCGGGGGTGGCTGTCATCGCCCCACCCCCTGGCCCGAAGCAGCCAGCGCCGACTCCAGCCGCAGCAGCTGATCGGTCCGGCCAGCCAGCCGGCGGCTCAGCAGCCCCGCCACCTCCGCCGAGAATTGCCAGCCGGTCGTCACGTCGATCACCGTCTGCACGGCGCCGAGCCTCACGATCAGCGACCCATCACCGGGCCGTTCGAGCTGCAGCCCGCAGCCCCGGCAGCTGGCCAGCGATGGTCCTTCAGCCTCAGCCAACCGGATCAGGCAGGTGGGCACCGCCGCCGCCAGCCGGGCCAGGGTCGGCAGGGGCAGCGGCTCCGCCGCCATTGTTTCGTTGTCTTCAGCGGACAACAGCGCCAGCCGCTCATCGGCGGCATTGACCACCAGCGTGCCGCCCAGGCCGATCAGCAGGATGCCGCCCTGTTCTGCGATCACAGCAGGTGGGGCCAGGGCCTCAGGATCGGGCCGGTGCTCCCCAGTCGGTGCCCAGTAGGCGCCGCTCGGGGCCAGGCTTGGCGCTGCCGGGGCCAGCCGGCCCTCGATCTGCTCGAAGTGGCGGCAGGCCTGCTCCAGGTGCTGGCCCACCAGCCTGAGCCCACCAGACACCAGCAAGCTGGCGCTGTTTGGCTCGCCACCGATGGCGCCCATCCCCTCGGCCACCAGCACGCGCAGGATTTCGGAGCGGTTGCAGCCCCGTTCTGCAGCAAGGCGTTTGATCTCTTCGAGCATCGGTTCAGATACCGCGAAGCTGATCGGTTCAAGAACGTCCATCGGCACGGCGGAGAGATATAAGCGCCATCATAAGCCCACCGCGATGAGTGCCAGCATCGCCAGGTTGGCCGGGGCGCTCTCATCCACCGCCGCCAGGTTGCCCCAGCTCGCAATAGAGCAACGTGGTTTAGTAGGCGGCCATCACAGCATCAACCTCAGCCAGCGCCCACAGCTGGGCTCGGGCTTCGAGCATCCTCTTGCTCAGCGCGGCGGTGCTGACTCCCTGCTCCTCAGCCAGCTGCAGCTGGCGCCGAGTCAACAGCCGGGGGCTCCAGAATCGGGTTCTTGGCTAAATCCTCCAGCACCCTTCGGCACTCGGTTGAAACAAGGGTGCGGATCTTATGGCGTTGGTCTGTGTCCAGATCCCCGATAATGGCAGCAATCGAGTCCACCACGCGAACGGGTATGTTCTGCACTGCATCACGAAACTGCCTGTGACGTTGGAAAATAAGCGGGCGAATCTTGCTGGCTTCGATCAGCTGCCCCTGGCGGAGTTTGACTTGCATAATCTTTAGGTCAGCCTCTGCACGCCGCTTCTCACTCTCAGCACGCACAAGATTCGGAATCCCGCCGGGCAGATCTGCCGCCAGCTTCGGACCCTCCACCATGGTCATTCCTCCTGCCGCGCTCACCCTCATCACAGGATTGCGCTTGTTCAGCTCCCACTCCTGATCGGCAATCTCAGCGTCAATCTCCCAGCCGCCCCCTACTTTCTTTGCGCTGGTGGGCAATCGGCCTTTTGTGGCGGCGTAGTACACAGCAACATGCGTCGTTCCAGCCAGCCCCCGATCCTTGCGGTGCTGGGCGTATTCGCGCAGGTTCATGCAAGCGTTAAGCGGTTGTTCTTGAGCTTAACGCTACTTTGGCCCGATCAGAAAAACTCGCAAGATAGAGAAAACCCCGCTCGATTCTCCGTGCCGCCACACTGAAAACCCTTGCTGCCACTGTTAATTCAACTTCAGAGAATCCCAGACGCTACAAAGAATCTGCGGCTCGCTGACCCGCAGACAGTGAACCTCGCAGGAAGAACCTATTGATAGGCCACCCTCGCGCACGCTTCGCCCTAGTCTGGCGCCCACGGCCCTACTACCTTCTCGCCGGCCGCCTCGCGCTCTGCCAGCTCCAGGTTGAGGTCCAGGAGGTTGCTGAGGATGTCTTCGCTGGCCATCCAGCCGTAGGCCTTGAGCACCAGGGCATCGAGCTTCTGATGGAGCTTGGCGAGCTGGCTGGCGGGTTCGTTGAAGTAGGCGTTGTAGAGATCGGTGATGCCCCAGTTCCTCGCCACCATCACCTCGTTGCGGTAGTCGTTGAGGGTGGTCATCGCCTGGCGGATCTGCTGCACCAGCTCTGGGGCAATGTGCTGGGGGAAGGGGAAGGTCTCGAAGATCGTGTCATGGGTGTAGCGAGTTCTGTCTTCGAGGGTGCTCTTCTGTGCGTGCATCCAAAGCCGGTGAACTGACGATGTGACCAGCCCAAGGACAAAGAAATCATCGCTGGCGAGCACTACGTTCAAATCTCCTGGCAGCCAATCCTTATCGCATGGAATGAAAACAGCCCACTTGGAAACCCGGGGCACGGCGAAGAATGAGTCAAGAGGCGCCAGCGCTTCTCTCATCGCGGCATTGGTCCGCTTGAATCGCCACCACTTTTCGCGCATCACCTGTTCCCGGTTCGACTGTCTCTCGGCCCGAACCTGATCCACCACTTGCCGGAACGGGGAGGGGTAGGCCTCGATCTCTTCAAGCGGGCGATCACCGAAGTCGATGATCCACCGGTCGGGCTGCCCCAAAGGACGCTTCGCCAGGTTGGTGCCCATCGAGAACGGCTTAACCACCTCGGCGTTCCTTGGATCAGCCGCCAACCACTCCGCCGCTGTCGCAGGGTCAACGTTGAAGCCCTTGCCCACGGGGATGACACCCTGAAAGCAGTAGCCTTTGTTGGCATTCAATTTCTTGGCCTCGCTGACATCCACGGTTGAGCGCAGGCTCGTGTTGATGGTGGTGACTTCCTCGCCATCGAGCCGGTACCCGCCAGCAGCATCGTGGATCCAGTTCACGATGCTCACGTGCACGTTGGCCTCCCCGGACCATGGCTGAGTTGAGATCGCCGCATGGATGTGGCCGCCATTGTCGCGGATGTAATCGAGCGATGCCCGGCGGCTCTTGCCATGGCGAATCGAGTTGGTGGCAACCAGTCCGGCCCGGCCGTCGGGCTTGAGGTTGTCGTGGGCCAGCCGGAACCAGTAGGTGCAGAAGTCCACGCTGTCGCGCACCTCAGGGAACCTCTTGAAAACCTGATCCACGTACTCATCCCCAAGGTTGAGCCGCATGTGCTTCCCACCCAGAAACGGCGGGTTCCCCACGTAGGCATCCGCCTCTGGCCACGGCGTAAAGAGCGCATCTGCCACCCTGATGTTGGCGTCGAGGTTGTCGAGTGGTAGATCCCGTTCTGTGAGCCCCAGCCGGTCGTTGGCCACCTTGCGGGCGATCATCAGCGTCACCCTTGCCAGCTCCACCGCAAACGGGCTGGTGTCGATGCCGAAGAACTGCAGCGGTGTCACCAGCCCCAGCACAGCCTGATCCTTCTTGGTCTCTGAACTGCGCCGCTCGGCGATGCGCTGCAGGATCGACGCCTCCAGATCCTTGACGGCGTTGTAGCCCATGTAGAGGAAGTTGCCGGAACCGCAAGCCGGATCGCAGACCCGGTACTGGGTGAGCTGATAGCGCAGGGTCTCCAGTTCGGCGATGGTTTTCGCCTGGGCTATCCGCTCCTCCCAGGGTTCCACGATCGTGGGGCGGATGATCTGCAGCATGTCCACCTCGCTGGTGAAGTGCTGGCCATGGGCGTGGCGGGTCTTCGGGTCGCTACTGGCCTCGAAGATGTTGCCAAAGATGCTGGGCCGCACCTGCTTCCAGTTCTCATTGGCACTGGCGCTGAGCAGATCCAGATCGGCTGATTGAAGCTCTAGTCGTGGGATCTGGGCGAACAGGCCGCCGTTGAAATAGGGCGTGCCCTTGAACTGGCCGCCTGGTGTCACCCCGGCCGTGTTCATCTCGGTGAATAGGTTGCCGAGCACGTCATAGCTGTTCTGGCCGCTCTGGCAGGCATCGAGTGCCACGGTGAACTGCAGATTCGGCAACAGGCCTCGGTCTTCCGCGAACATGCAGAGCACGCACTGCAGCACGAAGCGCTGGGCCTCCAGGGCAGTGAACGCTCCGCTCTTCTCGCCCCGTTTGCGCAGCCGAGCGAGCAACTCCCCCATGCTGCGGGCCTGGGCCTCGGTGACGGCGATCTGATTGAGGCCGAAGTGCACCGGCTGCTCGCTCTTGCTCAGGAACGCCAGCGACGCCGACTGGCTGGCCAGGTCCGCCACCTGGAGCCGCACCAACGGCTCATCTACCAGCTGGTTGAAGTCGTAGACCCAGATCTGATCGAAGTTGCAGAGCAGCGCATAGGCAGGCTTCGGCGTGAGATAGATCCAGTAGCGCTGCAGCTGAGGGAAGTCGCGCTCTAGGGGCCTGCCCCTGCTCTTCATCTCCACCAGCACCGTGGCCCGCGTTCCCTCGATTAGCGCATCGGCCTTGCCCATGCCTCCAGCCAGGCTGCCCTTGGGGATGGGCTTCTCGAAAAATGTGCCCGCCTCCACCGCATCGGCCCAGCCCCATGCCTGCAGCAGCCGGTTCACGTAGGTCTGGGCTTCGCTGGCCTCATCACCCCGGATCGTGGCCACCCAGTCAGCGAAGGTCTGCAGTGCCTGGGGGGTGCTCAATGGGGTTGGTGTCTGACCCGCAGATTGTGCCTGGGTTCGGCTGCCGCAGGGTTACCAGGGGAACGATGCCCGTATGGCGTCCTGTTGCCACGGTGGGGGCAAGCCACCGTCAGCCAGCCGTTACCCACTGGCCAACGTCACCCCCACCACCTTCCCGCCCTTCACCTCGATCCGCTCGATCGCGCCCATCACTGACCGGCGGACGGCCGGCATCGTGTGGAGATCCGGGCCGATGCTCGGGAGCATGTGGGCCAGCCGCTGGGCTGCAGCCTTGCGGCGTTCATCCACAGCGGCAGCCTCCCGAACCACTGCCGTGGCGTCGGCCACCTTCGACTCCAAGGCCAACACTGCGGAGCGCATCTCCGGCAGTCCGGTGGCCGCTGCCAGGGCTCGGGCCTGCTCCAACTGCGCCACCAGCGCCGGATCAAGCGCCGCCGTGGTGAGCATCGGAGCGCCGCCGGTCATCAGCTGACTTACGCGCTGGCTCTCGGCCACCAGCACTGGCATCAACTGATAGATCAGTTTCCTCTCAGCGATGCTGGGTTCATTGCAGCGGCGTCTGATTGCGCTGGAGTTTCGACAGCGGAGGGAGCGATGCGGCGGCCGTCCGGGTGTTCGCGGATCACGGGAACCCTGCACCGTGACGCTGCTGCCGCAGGCCCCGCAGACGCACAGCCGGGAGAAGGAAGGGAAGATCGCGCCATCTGAGCGAGCTTCGGTGGCAGTAGCGCGAGCGCGGCCTTTGTTGCTGTTCTCCGCCAGCTGGTGGAGCACCTTCCGCGCCGTGATCGGCTCGATCAGGGCCTCGTGCCGATCGCGGGCCAACTCCCACTCGGGCCAGTTCATCCGGCGCGTCTTCGGCTTCTGACCCATCTCGGCCGGGAGCACCGCCCTGCGCCGGAGGGTGACATGGCCGGCGAGTTCGGCTGCGCAAAGTTCCAGCCAATCGCCGGCACCGTCCGGGGAGAAGGCCATGGCGGCGGCGTAGGCCTTGGCCTCATGAATGGGCTTCAGACCCTGCAGCCAGGCCCGCCAGCGCAGGAGAGCGGCATAGATGGTGCCAGCGGCCAGGTAGTCGTCGATCAGGCGGCGGGCGGCATCCGCCACGGTGACGCTGCCCGCCAGTGGACGGGTGTCGAGGATGTAGTGCTTGGCCTCTCCTCGCCCTTCCAGCTGCAGGCCCAGGGGCGCGCGGCGGGCCACCGGGACGCCGAGGGAGCGGACGTGCTCGTAGTGACGTCTGACGCGTGAACCGATCCGGCGGGATTCGCACTCGGCGTCATAGGCGGCACGATCACGGATCTCAGCGGCCTCGGGTGCGTCGCTGTTCAGCCAGGGTTCAGACCAGAACTTCCACTCGGTCCGGCTGCGAGCGCAGGTGGCGTAGAAGGACCGGACTTCAAACAGATCACGGCCGAGCCGGTCGGAGCGATCACTCCAGAGGGTGGACACCTCACCTGCTCTGATCAACTCCTGTAGCCGCTGCCACTGGGGGCGAGCGGAGTTGCGGCCGGATTCCCGTTCAACGAGAACGTCAGGCTCCGCCACACCACAGCGGACGGCGGAGCAGAGCTGGCGCTCCAGGGACGTGTCCTGATGCGTGTCATCGGTGCTGACCCTGAGGTAGGCGAACGGGCGGCGGGTCATGGGCTGAGGCAGAGAATCCCAGCCTACGCCGTCGTGTCTACTCGTTCGGATCACTGCTTGCGCAGATCCGCCGGGGCCAGGCTCACGATCACCCGGGTGAGGGGCACCCGGTAGCCGCTGTTGCGCAGGGCGGCTCTCACCCTCTCGCGGGCATCACGCACGGCCGTTTCCGCCAGGCCCACGATCTGTAGCCCCGGCAGTCCAGGGGCGATGTCGACCTCCACGGCCACCTCTGTGGCTTCCAGGCCCCGGAGGGCGGCGCTGCTGCAACGTGCCAACATCGGCGCTCGGGCGTCGGACACCCTGTCAGTGCCCCGTCTGTCCCACTCCATCCGTTGCCGGGTTCCGGCGGAGGCGCCATGGCCGAGAGCGAGACGATCTTCGCCCGCATCTTGCGGGGGGAGATTCCCTGTGATGAGGTGTATGCCGATGAGCTGTGCCTGGCCTTCCGCGACATTCAGCCCCAGGCGCCGGTGCACGTGCTGGTGATACCGCGCGAGCCCCTGGTGAACCTCTGCGATGCCGAGCCACGCCACCAGGCCCTGCTGGGCCATCTGTTGCTGGTGGCGGCCCGGGTGGCGCAACAGGAGGGTCTGAGCAGCTGGCGCACCGTGATCAACAATGGCGCTGAGGCCGGACAGACGGTCTTTCACCTGCATGTGCACGTGATCGGTGGTCGGCCCCTGCTCTGGCCCCCCGGCTGACGCCCACCAACGGCGACAATGGGCCGACCCGCAACCGTTCATGCGTCCCCTCAAGGCCCTTCGCGAGCAGTTGGCCAAGCTGCAGCGCCTGGCCCAGCCCTACTTCCTGCCGCTTGACGAGGGGAATCGCGGCAGCGGTGAGTTCCTGCTGCTGGTGATCGCCCTGCTGGCGGTGGTGGTTGGGTTCACCCTGCTGCTCCTCACCGGGACGGTGGCCGCCGCCGGTGCCTTGATCCCCGAGCTGCGCGGCCGCTTCCTGCCTGGGGTCCCCGAGCAGGTGGCGGCGATCTGGAACGGACCGATCGGCGTGGTCGTGATGGTGTTGTTCGCCGCCGGCCTCGCCTGCTTTGTGGCCCTGCGGGGCAAGCTGCGCCAGGGCCGCTGGCTGCCCTGGCTGCTGCTCGGGGTGATCGCCCTGCTGATCCTGGTGATCAATGGCATCAACGTCGGCATCAGCTACATCGCCCGGAACATCGACAACGTTCTGGTGGCCTACAAGGAGGAGGAGTTCTGGAAGATCGTCGCGATCTACGCCTTCTGCCTGGTGCTGGCCCTGCCGATCCGCGCCATCCAGAGCTACCTGATTCCCAAGCTGGGCCTGATGTGGAGGGAGTGGCTCAGTGGCCGCATGCTGGGCCGCTACCTCACCAATCGGGCCTACTACGTTCTCAATCCCAACGACGAAAGCCTCGAGGAGATCGACAACCCGGACCAGCGGATCTCCCAGGACGCGGCCAGCTTCACGGCCACCAGCCTGAGCGTGACTGTGGAAATCATCGCCGCCCTGCTCACCTTTTTCAGTTTCATCATCGTTCTCTGGAGCATCAACCAGACCCTGGCCCTCTGGCTGCTGGCCTATTCGGTGGGCGGCACGGCCCTGATCGTGTTCGCCAGCCGCAAGCTGGTCAACCTCAACTATCAGCAGCTCAAGCTGGAGGCGGATTTCCGTTACGGCCTTGTCCACATCCGCGACAATGCCGAATCGATCGCCTTCTACCGGGGGGAGCGGCAGGAGCAGAAGGAGGGTGAACGCCGCCTCGACGGGGTCATTGTTAACTACAATCGCCTGATCATCTGGGAAGCCCTGATCCAGGTGATCCAGCGCTCCTACGACTACTTTTCCCGCTTCCTGCCCTGGCTGGTGATCGCGCCGATCTACTTCGCCAAGCAGGTCGACTTCGGCGTTTTCGGCCAGGCCAGCATCGCCTTCTCCCAGGTGCTGTTCTCGGTCAGCTACATCGTCAACAACATCGACCGCCTGGCTGCCTTCTCCGCCTCGATCAGCCGTCTCGAGGGCTTCCAGGGGAAGGTCGAGGCGATCAATGCCGAGATGGCCGAGCTCCTGGCCGCCGAGCAGGCCGCCGCCGGAGGCCCCATGGGGGCAGGCGCCGCTGCCGTGCGTCCCGAGTCGATCCTGGTGAGCCATGTGGATCTGGTGCCGCCCCGCACCAGCCGCATGCTGGTGCGTGATCTCAGCCTGGAGGTGACGGCCAATCAGCGGCTCCTGGTGGTGGGGCCTTCGGGCTGCGGCAAGACCTCCTTCCTGCGGCTGGTGAGTGGGCTCTGGCCGCCGGCCGCCGGCCATGTGCAGCGCCCGCCGGTGGGCGAGCTGATGTTCATTCCCCAGAAGCCCTACATGCTGCTGGGCAGCCTGCGGGAGCAGCTCTGCTACCCCCAGCCCGCCGATCGCTTCAGCGACGACCAGCTGCGCCACGTGCTCGAGGAGGTGCGCTTGCCGGAGCTTGTGCGCCGCTACCCCGATCTCGACATCAAGCAGGACTGGCCCCGGTTGCTGTCGCTCGGCGAGCAGCAGCGCCTGGCCTTTGCCCGGCTGCTGCTCAACTCCCCCCGCTTCGTGGTGCTCGATGAGGCCACCAGCGCCCTCGACGTGGCCACCGAGAAGGCCCTCTACGAGCTGCTGGTGGAGCGGGAGATGGCTTTCGTGAGCGTGGGCCACAGGCCCACCCTGGTGGACTTCCACGACACCGTGCTCGAACTCGACGGCCAGGGCGGCTGGCGACTGCTTCCCACTGCCGGCTATGACTTTGGCCGCTCCCGTGAAACCTGATGCCATCCCCAGCTGCCGGCACTGACCCTGAGGCCATCCCCTCCACCAGTGCCACCACCTCCGATCTGCCGGCCTTCGGCTGGAGCGGCTATGCCGAGCGGGTCAACGGGCGGTTCGCGATGCTCGGCTTTGCTGCCGTGCTGGTGATTGAGGCCCTCAGCGGCGACACTTTTCTGCACTGGGCGGGCCTGGTGCCCTGATCCTCAGGGCAGCTCGATCAGGTCCACCTGCCAGAGTCCGCCGCGGCTGACCTGAACTCCCAGCACGCGGCCATCGGCGCTGAGCTGCACCTGCCTGGGCACACCGGGCGGCTCCAGGGGCAGGGGTTGGAGGCTCTGCCTGCTGCGGCGGTAGAGGGCCAGCTCAGTGCGGCCATCACGCTGGCGAACCAGGGCCACCCGCTCCCCTGCGGCGTCGACACTCACACTCAGCGGCTGGGCATCGGGGCGGTTCAGGCCCGGTAGGGGCACGGGCCGGTTCAGCTCGAGGTCCACCAGCTCCACCCGTTCTCGCCCGTTTCGGCCGCTGATCAGGGCCAGCCAGCGACCGCTCAGGGATGGTTCGTGGGTGCTGCCGGTCTGCTCCAGCCGTTGGTTGATGGCTGGCAGGGGCCGCAGGGGTGTTGCCCCACAGGCCCCCAGCAGGCAGGCCATCAGCAGGCTGAGCCCCAGCCCGAGTGAGGCCGCGCCGGGGCCGCGCCGCTGCCGGGACGTCAAGGTAGCGGCGCCCCGGGGTTGCGCAGCAGTTGTCCGCCCGGGAGGTCGACCTCCAGCACACCTCCCAGTTCGAACACCTCCACCCGCCAACGCCCGGCTGCCACCAGTTGCAGAGCCAACCGCTGTCCATCGGCCGCCAGACTCAGCCGCACCGGTTCCCTGCCTCCTGGCAGGGGCAGAGGCAGCAGCCTGTTGGTCTGGCGGTCCTCGATCACCGCCAGACGCCGCCCCCCCCGCTGCACGATCAGGGCCAGGTAGCGGCCTCTCCAGCTGAGGGAGGGAGAACTATGGGGTTGCCAGCGGCTGAGGTGCCGCAGGGGCAGCACCCGGCCACCGGCACGCTCCTGAAGGAGCACGGTGGAGCGGCCGTCGCGTTCGACCACGCTGGCCAGCAGACGTCCATCGCCGCTCAGGGCAGGGTCCTGGCGGCTGAGGTTGCTGGACCAACCAGCTGGTGGCGCTGGGCGGGAGCGGCGTGCCCAGGGGACGGCGCAACCGCTGATCAGCAGGGCACAGGCCACAACCACGGCTGCCAGGCTGGTGGTGCGCGCCTCTGGGATCAGTTGTCGAAACGGGAGCTGTTGTCCCGCGGACGACTGCTGGAGGGCGTGGGCCGCAGTGGGGTGTAGTCGGCGTCGCTCATGGGGCTGCCAGGAGCGGTTCCGCGTCCTGCGCTGGGGCTGATCGGGGTGCCCTGGGGAACGCCGGGCGGGGTGGTGGTCGATGATTCACCCGCCCCGGCAGACCCAGGCCGGCGGCTGGAGCGGGGAATGGTGTCGTTGCTGGGCACCGGGCGGCTGCCGCGCCGGGGTTCAGCACTGCTGTCGCGCTCGCGGCGGCGGGATCCGAAGGCAGGGCCCGACGCCCGTGGGGTGGCCGAGCGACCTCCTGGGGCCCCGACGCTCCGACCGCTGTAGGAGCCAGGATCAGGGCGGGGGGCTGCTGCATCGCTCCCCTCCCAGCTGTCGTCGTCCCTGGAGCGTCGGCTGGCGGCCCGCTCGGGAATGGCTGGCCGGGCGGCACGGCGGGGCCGGTAGAAGCCCGGATCCTCTTCGGCTTCCTCGGCCTGGGGCGAACGGATCCTCCGGCGCAGAGGCTGGGGTTCCTCGAAGCGCTCCACATCGTCATCCCAGCCGGCACGACCGCCCACCCGCGGCCTGGCAGGCAGGGGTTCGTCGTCGTCGAAGTAGGAGGAGCGCCGCGCCTGCTCGGTGGTGACGCCCCGCAGACGCACGCTTTCGTAAGCGAAGAAGACCGTGGTGCCCGCCAGCAGGAACTGGCCGAACTGGAGGATCGGATCGAGCCGCCAGCCCTGGAAGAAGAGAATCCCGCCGCAGAGCAGACCGACGGCGGCGAAGAAGACGTCGTAGTCGCGGGCGAGGGCTGGCTTGAAACTCCTCATGAAGTAGAGGAAGGCACCACCGACAGCCAGGACGATGCCGACGATGCTGGCCCAGTTCAGGCTGGCATTGACCACGGCTGAAACCTCAGGCGAACGACTTGGCCGGTTCGCCAGAGGAGAACGGCTGGTCCCAGTTTAGGGACCTGGACGGGCAGAAACAGTTGCGTTTCAGAGCTTGCGGTCGACCTGGTCGGTCTGGCTGATCAGAACCAGGGCGATGCTGATCGGAATCACCACGATCATCGCTCCGTAAACGAGGCTGCTCAGGAAGTTGGAGAGGGAGGGGGTCATGGCGCCATGAGATCCGGTGGAGATCCTAAGCAGCGGTCCCCACTTCCTACGATGGTCCCTCAGCTGCTTACCGCTTTGTGACGGCCGTTTCAGTTCTGGCGTCTGCCCTGCCGTTGCTGCACACCATGCTGGCCCTGGGCCTGGCGGCCTGGACCCTGCTCTTCCTGTTCCGCATCGTGCTCACCTGGTACCCCCAGGTCGACCTGAGCCGGGGGGCGATGCGACTGATCGGCTGGCCCACCGAAGGGCTGCTGCGCTTCAGCCGCCGGTTGATCCCCGCCATCGGCGGTGTTGACGTGACCCCGGTGATCTGGGTGGGGCTGATCAGTCTGCTGCGGGAGCTGGTGGTGGGTCAGCAGGGGCTGCTCACCCAGGTGCTGCGCCAGAGTCAGTCCCTGACCTGAGCCCAGCGGACTTGGCCCTGACCCCCCTGGATCACCCAGGCGGCAGCATCTCCTGCTCCACGAATTTGGTGTGCACATCGCCGTGCTGAAACTCCGGGCGATCGAGCAGGGCCAGGTGGAACTCGATCGTGGTGGGGATGCCCGTGATCGCACATTCGCTCAGAGCACGGCGCATGCGCCTGATGGCGGCCTCGCGATCGGCCCCCCAGACGATCAGCTTGCCGATCAGGGAGTCGTAGAAGGGGGGGATTTCGTAGCCGGTGTACACGTGGCTGTCGACGCGCACGCCAGGCCCCCCCGGTGGCAGCCAGCCTGTGATCCGCCCCGGTGCCGGCCTGAAGTTCTGCTGGGGGTCTTCGGCATTGATGCGGCATTCGATCGCATGGCCCCGCAGGGTCACGTCGTCCTGGCGCATGCTCAGGGGCTCACCACCGGCGATGCGCAACTGCTCGGCGATCAGGTCGAAACCGGTGACCATCTCGGTGACGGGATGCTCCACCTGGATGCGCGTGTTCATCTCCATGAAATAGAAGCTGCCGCCGCGGTCGACCAGGAACTCCACGGTGCCGGCCCCCTCGTAGGTGATGCTGCGGGCCACCGCCACCGCCGCCTCCCCCATGCGTTGCCGCAGCTGGGGATCAAGGGCTGGACTGGGGGCTTCCTCCAGCAGCTTCTGGTGCCGCCGCTGGATCGAGCAGTCGCGCTCCCCCAGGTGCACCACGTTGCCGTGGCGGTCGGCCAGGATCTGGACCTCGACGTGGCGGGGCCGGTCGATGAACTTCTCCATATAGAGGCCAGGGTTGCCGAAGGCCGCCTCCGCCTCCCCCTGAGCCGCCTTGAACAGGCTCTCAAGCTGATCAGGCTCCTGTACCAGGCGCATGCCCCGCCCACCCCCGCCGGCCGTGGCCTTGACCATCACCGGGTAGCCCATCCGGGCCGCCAGGGCGGAGGCCTCAGCGGCGTCTTCCAGCAGGCCTTCGCTGCCGGGGATGGTGGGGACCCCCACCCGCTGCATCGTGGCCTTGGCGGTGGATTTGTCCCCCATCGCCCGGATCGCTTCGGGGCTGGGGCCCACGAAGGTCAGGCCGTGGGCCGAGCAGATTTCAGCGAAGCGATCGTTCTCGGCCAGGAAGCCATAGCCGGGATGGATCGCATCGGCGCCACGGGAGATGGCCGCGGCGATGATGTTGGGGATGTTGAGATAGCTCTTGCTGCTGGGGGCTTCCCCCACGCAGACCGCCTCATCGGCCAGCTGAACATGCAGGGCGTTGCGGTCGACGGTGCTGTAAACGGCCACCGTGCTGATGCCGAGTTCCCGGCAACTGCGCAGAATGCGGAGGGAGATTTCGCCACGGTTGGCGATCAGCAGCTTGCCGATGGGCATCCGTGGTGGGTCCAGGCCGCTGCGGACTGTATCAGTGCTGACCCTGGGATCTGCCCGTGGCCCTGGGCTGGGACGGGCGATGGGTATATTGACGAGCCGAAGGGAGCTCAGACTCCTGACGGCCACGCGGATGTGGTGGAATTGGTAGACACGCACGTTTGAGGGGCGTGTGGCTTCGGCCTTGCGAGTTCAAGTCTCGCCATCCGCATTTCTCTTCCCCACAACTTGAGAGAGCCGCCGCTGAGCCGCACGCCGCCCACCACAGCGATCGTGCTGGTGTGCAACGGTCCGGGCGAGCTCACCACCTGGGTGCGGCCCCTGGCCCAGCGCCTGCATGAGCAGCTGGCACTCCAGCCGGTCGTTCCTGCAGCGGCCTGCTCCCTGGAGCTGGTGCTCGTTCCATGCCCCAACGCCACTGGCAGTGAACACCGGGTGGCCCGCGAACTCGGTCTCTTCTCGCGCATCGTGCCCGCCCGCCAGTTCTGGGGGCTGCTGCTCAGGCCCCGGCGTTGGGGCCCCTGGCCGGCCCATGGCGTGGTGGTGTTTCTGGGGGGCGATCAGTTCTGGACTGTGCTGCTCTCGGCGCGCCTCGGCTATCGCCACCTCACCTATGCCGAGTGGGTGGCCCGCTGGCCGCGCTGGAACGATCGCATCGCCGCGATGGGTCCCCAGGCCGCCGCGCGGCTCTCGCCCCGCTGGCGCGAGCGCTGCACTGTGGTGGGGGATCTGATGGCCGACCTCTCCGAGGAAGCGCGCGTGGAGTCTTCCCTGCCGGAGGGGGAATGGGTGGCCCTGCTGCCCGGCTCCAAGCGGGCCAAGTTGCAGGTGGGGGTCCCTTTTCTGCTCGACACCGCCGACCGCCTCGCCAGGCTGAGGCCCGGTTGTCGTTTCCTGCTGCCGGTGGCACCCACCACCAGCCTGGCTGATCTGATCGCCTACGGGGGCCGCGACAATCCGATTCAGCGCCACTACGGCGGCCAGCCGCCGCGGTTGCTGGATCCCGAGCCGGGCAGCGGCCGGCACTGGCTGCTGAGCGGTGCCGGCACGCCGATCCTGTTGTACGAGCAGCATCCGGCCCATGGCCCCCTCAGCCAGTGCGCCCTGGCGCTCACCACGGTGGGTGCCAACACCGCCGAGCTGGGGGCCCTGGGAGTGCCGATGATCGTGCTGGTGCCCACCCAGCATCTGCAGGTGATGCAGGCCTGGGATGGCTGGCTCGGCCTGGTGGCACGCCTGCCCCTGCTGCGCTGGTTGCTGGGCCTGGCGCTGACGGCCTGGCGCATGCGTCAGCGCGGGTTCCTGGCCTGGCCGAACATCTCGGCCGGCCGTGCCGTGGTGCCCGAGCGGGTGGGGGCGATCACACCGGCGGAGATTGCCGCCGAGGCCAATGAGTGGCTGGCCCATCCTGAGCGGCTCAGGGGGCAGCGTGAGGATCTGCGCAGTCTTCGCGGCCAGCCCGGGGCCGTGGCGGCCCTGGCGGCGATGGTGCAGGAACTTCTGCCGGCTGCCTAGGTTGATGGCCCCAGGACCCTCAGCGCCCCATGGCCAGTTCCGACGCGGCCGCCGTCACGCCAACCCCCTCAGATCCCGACTGGCGCGAGCGCCTCACGTCTGAGCAGTACCAGGTGGCCCGCTGCGGCGGCACCGAGCGGGCCTTCACCGGCGCCTACTGGAACACCAAGCAGGAGGGCCGCTACGACTGCATCTGCTGCGGTTCCCCGCTCTTCGGCTCCAGCGCCAAGTTCGATTCCGGCACCGGCTGGCCGAGCTTCTGGGCCGGGCTCGATCCCGCTGCGATCACCACCGTGGAGGACCGCAGCCACGGGATGGTACGCACTGAAATCCGCTGTGCCAGCTGCGAGGCTCACCTCGGGCACCTCTTCCACGACGGCCCCGCTCCCACCGGCCTGCGCTACTGCGTGAACTCCGCGTCCCTCGATTTCAAGCCAAAAGACTGAGGCTGCCCGCCTGGGCCGGCCCCCGGAGGTTCACCAAGGATCTGAGAAGCGCTCCTCGTTGCTGCGGGGGCGTGGCGGCGGTGACTCCCGGACTTCCTCTTCAGGCTCCGGGGCCCCGCGGTAGGGCTCGGGCTCCACATCGAGCGGCTGGCGTTGATCCCGGCTGGAGCGCAGCGGTGCCTGGCGGGGCTGAAGGGGCAAGGGGCGGCGCTCGGCCGGTGGCTCCTCGTCGCGATAGGTGTCGGGCTGGTAGCGGGAGGGTTCCCGACCGCCTGCCCCACTGCTGCGCCGCTCGCGTCCGCGCGCCTCGTCGTCGAAGTCGTCCTCGTCGAGGTAGCGGCGTTGGCGCAGGGGTTCCTGCCGCCGGCGCTCCAGCTCCACATACTCCAGTTCCTCCTGCTCCTCCACCTGCACGGCGCGGCTGGAGGCGGGCTGGATGCGGCGTTGCTCCTGCACCCCGGGTTGCCCCGACGCCAGCTGGTTCTCCACGGGCACCATGGTCTGGCGGAAGCGTTCCCGCTCCTCCTGTTCCCAGCTGGGTCCACCGATGCCCAGTTTCTCGAGCAGGCCGCTGCCCAGTTGCTTGAGTTTTTCTTCGGCGCCCTCGTACACGATGATCCGATCGGAGCCGCTGCTCACGATCTCCTCAACGCTCAGTTCCCAGGTGCTCAGCACCCCTTCGCCGAGCAGGGGAACACCGAGGGCTCCCAGCACCAGGGTGGTGAGCTCGCCGGTTTCGATGTCGAAGCTGAAGCCGAGCACCCGGCCCAGTTGCTCACCCGACTCGCTGATCACCTGGCAGTTGATCACCTGGCTGTAGCGGTCGGGATTGAAGCCCTCCGCCAGGGAATCAGCGGAATCCACCAGCACCACATCACCCACCTGGCGGATCCGATCCAGCGGCATCCAGCGGGGCAGCCCCGGCAGAAAACGGGTGAAGGGGTTGTCGCGCAGGCCGAGCGCCACCACCTCACGGCGGTCGATGTCGACCACCACCTCGCCCACGACCCCCAGGCGGCGGCCGGTGTCACGGGTGATCACCTGGGTGCCCATCAGCTCCGAGCGCAGCCAGAGCCTGTCGCTGGGGGTGGCGCCGGAAGGGTCGGAGGTCGGAGGGAAAGAAGAGGTCAAAGGCCAGATCCCGGGGGGGCTTCGGCGAGTGGGGCGGTCGAGTCATTGTGACCCACCGCACCGATTCAGGCGGCGGTGGGCAAACCGACCACCTGGGTGTGGGCGCCCCGGGCCTGGGTCACCCCCACCGTGCGTGTGGCGGCAGCGATCATCGGCCGGCGGTGGCTGACCACCAGGAACTGGGCCTGATCAGCCTGACTGGCGATCAGGGCGGCCAGTCGCTCCACATTCACCCCATCGAGAAAGCTGTCGACTTCATCAAGGGCATAGAAGGGTGAGGGACGGAAGCGCTGCAGGGCGAACAGGAAGCTCAGGGCCGTCAGTGATTTCTCGCCGCCCGACATCGAGGCCAGCCGGCGCACGGTCTTGCCCTTGGGGTGTGCCACCAGGGTGAGACCTCCCTCAAGGGGCTGGGTCTCGTTCTCCAGCTGCAGATGGCCTTCGCCGTCGGAGAGCCCGGCGAAGATCGTTCTGAAGTGGCCATCCACGGCGTGGAAGGCCTCCAGAAAGGCCTCCTGGCGCAGGGTGGCCACGGTTTCGATCCGCAGCAGCAGCTCCTCCCGCTCGCTGGAGAGCACCTCCAGCCGGCCGGCCAGTTCGGCTAGGCGCTGCTCCAGCTGCTCCAGTTCCTCCAGGGCCAGCATGTTCACCGGCTCCAGGGCCTCCATGCGCTGCTGCAGACGCTGCAACTCCTGCTGCAGCGCGTCGAGGCCGGCTGAGCGCACCTCCTCGGAGATCTCGGGCAGGGGATCGGGCAGGGCCCTGCCCATGGCCTCCAGCCGCAGGGCCAGAGCCCGTTCCTGTTCGGTGAGCGCCAGACGCTCCTCCCCCAGCCGTTGCAGCTCCCAGTGGCGTTGCTGCACGGCCTGCCGTTGCTGGGCCACCTGGGCTTCGGCGGCATCGCGGGCGCGACGCCGTTCGCCGAAGCGCTCCTGCAACTGCTGCTGCTGCCCTTCCAGCTCCGCACGTCGCTCCTGGCCCTGGCGTTCCTGCTCCCGGCGCAGGTTGTGCTCCTCGGCCAGGCTGGCCACGGCCTGCTGCAGCCGCTTTTCCTCCAGGGCGAGGGCCTCGAGCTGATCCCCCAGGCGGGTGAGGCTCAGGCTGCGTTCCCGCTGGGCGAGCAGCAGGTTGTCCCGGTGCTGGCGGGCGGCCGCCAGCTGCTGATCGGCCGTCTCCAGATCCTGCTGCAGGCCCTGCCAGCGGGAGCTGTCGCCCGACGCCTGGGCTTCGGCCTCGGCCTGCTCCAGCACCGCCACGTCCTGCAGCAGGGGGGCCAGCTCGTGCTCCAGCTGCTGGCTGCGCTCACGGCCGCTCTCCAGGCTGGCCCGGGTGTGGCTGCGCCGTTGCTGGAGCTGCTCCAGCCGTTGCAGCTGAGGCCCCAGGGCCCGCTCTGCCGCCGCCAGCTCCGCCTTGAGGCCAGCCTGCCGCTGTCGGTCCTCCTGAAGCGCCGGGCGCAGCTGCTCCAGCTGCCGGCCCAGATCAGCCTCCCGGCGACGGCAGACCACCAGGCTCTCCCCGAGCTCCAGCAGACGGCGCCGGTGGGGCTCCGCTTCGTCCTGCTCGCCCGCCCGTCCGAAGCTGAGCTGTCCGGAGCGCTGCTGAAGGCTGCCGCCGGTCATGGCTCCGCTGCGCTCCAGCAGTTCTCCCTCCAGGGTCACTGCGCGGCAGCGGCCCAGCTCGCGGCGGGCGCTGGCGAGGTCCTGGAACACCAGGGTGTCGCCGAAGACGTGGCGGAACACCTCCCGGTAGACGGGCTCGAAGCGCAGCAGGTCGACGGCCCGGCCCACCAGTCCGTCACCGCCGGTGCGTCCACCCCCGCCTCCCCGCTCCAGGGCAGCACTGCCGGCGCTGCCGCCGCCCCGGATCTTGTTCAGCGGCAGGAAGGTGAGGCGACCGGCGCGGCGGCTCTTGAGCAGCTCGATCGCCTGGGAGGCGATGCGGTCGTCATCGACCACCACCTGGGCCAGGCGGCCGCCCGCGGCCACCTCCAGGGCCAGCCGATAGCGTTCCTCCACCTCGGCCAGCTGGGCCACGGGGCCGTGCAGACCACCGAGGCCTGATTCCAGCAGCAGCCGGAGGGCGCCGGTGCCACGGCTTTCCTGGAGGGTGTCGCGGCGGCTTTCGATCCGGGCGATCTCGCGCTCCAGCTGGGTCTGCTCCTGCTCCAAGCGGGTGCGGGTGCGCTGCTGCAGGGCCAGTGCTTCGGCCAGCTCCTGGGCCTGGCGTTGTCGCTCCTCCACCAGCTTCTGCAGGGTTTCGCCCTCGGTCACCAGCTCCTGCAGGTGCCGCTGCTGGTCCTGGTCGGCGTTGCCACCGCTCGCCAGTTCCCCCTCGAGTTCCAGCAGGCGCTCCTCGGCCTGCCTGAGCCTCTCGGTGAGCTGCTGCTGTTCCGCCAGCAGGGGTGCCACCGCCTGCTGCAGGTCATGCCGCCGCTGGCTCCGGTGCTTCTGCTCCTCCAGCCAGGTGCCGGAGCGGCCTGCCACCTCCCCCAGCCGCCGGCGGGAGAGTTCCACGGCGCCTTCGGCGCTGAGGCAGGCCTGCTCCGCCGCCGCCAGGGCGCCGCTGTGCTGCTCGTCGGCACTGAGAGCAAGGCGCTGGCGCTGCAGTTCGGCGTTCTGGCCTTGAAGGTCCTGGCGCTGGCCCTGCAGCGTCTCGGCCTGCTGCTGCTGCCGTTCCGCCTGGCGTTGCAGCTCGCGGGCGCTGGTCTCCAGGCCGGCCAGCTCCGCCTGGACCACCAGCAGGCTGTCTTCTCCGAGGGCCTTGACCTCCGCCTGGAGGAGGGCCAGCCCGCTGCTGGCCTGCTCCAGAGTGTCCTGGGCGGCGGCGAGCCCCGTGCGATCACTCTGTTCCTGTTCCTCAAGAGCCGTCTGGCGCTGCCGCAGGGCATCCAGCTGGCAGCCAGCCTGTTCATGGGCCAGCACCTGCTCCTGCAGGCGGCCGAGCTGCTGGCGCTGGCGCAGGTCCTGATAGGTGCGCGCCTTGGCACAGTCGCGCTCCAGCCTCTGGCGGGCCCCCAGCAGCTCCTGCTCAACGATCCGGCAGCGTTCCTGGCGTTCCTGCACCTCGTCGAGCTTGGCGCGGGTCTGCTCGATGCGGGAATCGAACAGGGCGACCCCGGCCAGTTCATCGATCAGGCCACGGCGGTCGCGGGCGCTCATCGAGACGATCCGGGTCACATCCCCCTGCATCACCACGTTGCTGCCCTCGGGATCCACCCGCAGGCGGCGCAGCTGGGTCTGGAGCTGCTGAAGGTTGCAGGGAACGCCGTCGGAGCTGTAGCTGCTGCTGTAGGTGCCGCCGGGGGCCAGCCGCAGCCGCCGGCTCACGGTCCATTCCTTCTGCCCCGGCTGGATCCAGGGCCCCTCAGCCGGGGCCTCGAGGCCCGCTTCGGCCGGATCGGGCTGCCAGTCGCTGAGATCGAAACGCACGCTGACCACCGTTTCGGCAGCCTTGCCCTGGCGCACCGTGGCGCTGTTGATCAGGTCGGGCAGACGTTCGGCCCGCATGCCGCGGCTGCTGGCCAGGCCCAGGCAGAACAGCACAGCATCAAGAATGTTGCTCTTGCCCGAGCCGTTCGGGCCGGTGATCACGGTGAACGATGGCTCCAGCCGGATGGCCATCGCTCCGCCGAACGACTTGAACTGAGCGAGTTCGACCTGATTGATGTAAACCAACAGGCCCGCGTGCAGTGCTGAGCACCCGCAACCTAGCGGAACTGCTGCCGATCTCAAGCCCCTCCTTATCGTGAAGGGCAGAGACCCTATGCATCGTCAGCCCATGGAACCGGAAACCACCACCGTCAGTCGTGATCGCTTCCGTGAACGCTTCGACGCCCTGCTGCCCACCATCCAGCGCGAGTGGCCGCAGGTGGCCCGCGAAACCCTGGAGGCCACCCGCGGCAACCTGGATGAGATGGTCTCGGTGATTGCGGAGCAGACCGGGCGCACGGCCAGTGGCGTGCAGGACCAACTGCTTGATCTGGTCCACGTGGCCGGCGATCGCACCCGCGACCTGGTGGATCGCATCGGTCCGCTGGAGGAGCAGCTGGAGCATCTTCTCGATGAACTCAACAGCAGCCTGCGGCCCCGGATCGAGAAACCCGTGCGTGACCGTCCGCTGCTGGCGGTCGGAGTGGCTGCTGCGGTGGGGCTGATCGCCGGGCTGCTGCTGGCTCCCGGTCGGCGCTCCTCATGAGTTCGGCCGACGACGAGCGCCGGGGCCGACGCTCCGGCGGCGCTGGGATGGGTCGGGTGGCAGCGGGCCGCGTCACCGCCCTGGTGACGTCGGTGATGGACCTGCACGTGCGCATCGCTCTGCAGGAGGTGGACCAGGAGAAGCGACGGCTGATCAGCGGTGGCGTGCTGCTGGCGACCGGCGGCACCCTGATGCTGCTGGCCTCGGTGGCCGGCCACGTCGCCCTGGTGTTGTGGCTGCACCAGAGCTTCGGCTGGGAATGGCTCCAGGCCGTGCTGCTGCTGTTGGTGGGGGATCTGGTGTTCGCAGGTGTGCTGCTGCGCATCGGTGGCCAGCTGATCAGCGGGCCCTACCTGCCCCAGACCACGGCTGGGCTGAGCAAGACCACCCGCGCCCTGCTGGGCCGATGAGCCCGAAGCCGTTCCCCAGATCCAGCCACGGCGGTGAGGGGAGCCTCGGAACCGAGCCTGGCTCCCAGAGCCCGTCGCCGCCGGATCAGCACGAACCAACCCAGCGGGAGTCGCCCGAGCTGCGCCGTCAGGACGTGCTGCTCACCGAGCTCTGGTGCCAGATGCTGATCGATTGCCACGATCTGGCCGAGGCGCTGCCCGAGGGCCTGCCATCTCAGCCGGTGCCCAGCCGGATCTGGAGCAGCCTGCGCCGGGAGTCGGTGCCCAGCGCCACCAGCCTGGGGCGGTTGTCACCGGAAATCCGCGCCGAACTGCGCCTGCAGACCGGCTGCGCCTGCGGCTTCCACCACCTGCAGCAGATCGGCTACGCCGATGTCTGTGAGCGGGCCAACCAACTGCAGGCCGCCGGGGATGAGGGCTCCTACCTGGGCGGCTGTCTGCTGCTGCTGCTTTCGCTGGTGCTGAGCCTGCCCCCCAGCGAAACGATGGTGGAGCAGCTCAGCCAGCACTACAGCAACGCCGAAGCCGATCTGGAGCGCAGCGAGCAGTTTCTCTTCGAGCTGATGCTCTCGCTGCTGGCCCGGCACACCCAGGAGCTGCTCCAGGTCACGGCTGAGCCGGAGCCATGACGGCCGCGGCCCCGCGGCAGCAGCGCCTCAGCGGATCTCGTAATGCAGCCAGCGGCAGTCGATGCCGCCGTTGCTGATCGGAATCCGCCGCCTGGATTTCATGCGCAGGGCGCCGGTGAGCTCCGGGTTGCCGCTGAGCAGCCAGAGGCTCCAGCCGGAGCAGCGTTGCTTGAGCATCACGCCGAGGTCGGCGTAGAGGGCCTCGAGATTGTCTTCGCCACCGAGCCGGGCGCCGTAGGGGGGATTGCAGACGATCACTCCCGGCCCGCTCGGCGGCTGGAAGTCGCGGCAGTCTCCCTGCTGCAGCTGCACGTGGTCGCCGACGCCGGCGCTGACGGCGTTGGCGCGGGCCTGCTCAAGCACGTCGGCGTTGTGCTCCAGGCCCACGATCGGCGCCAGCGGTGGGGGCGCCTCCGCCAGCCCCTGGGCGGCCTTCACCTCCTGCGCCCAGAGCGCGGCCTTGAAATCGGGCCAGTGGCCCAGCAGCTGGGGCCGCGGCTGGTTGCCGGCGGGATCAAGGCCCGGGGCACGGCCGAGCTGGCGGCAGGCGGCCTCGATCAACAGCGTTCCGGAACCACAGAGGGGATCGGCCAGAGGCACCGAGCCATCCCAGCCCGTGAGGGCGATCAGGCCACTGGCCAGGTTTTCCTTCAAGGGCGCCAGGCCCACGGCGGCCCTCCAGCCGCGGCGGTGCAGGCTGCCGCCGGCCCCATCCACGCTCAGCACCCCCATCCCGCCGCGCCCTCCCGGCGCACGGCCGAGGTGCAGGTGCAGGCAGAGATCGGGATCGTCGCGATCAATCGAGGAGCGCTCGCCCCAGCGTTGCCGTTGCCCATCCACCAGGGCATTTTTCACCTGCAGCGCCGTGAAGTGGCTGTGGGCCAGCCCCGGCAGGCTGCCAGTCACATCCACCCGGAAGCTGCGACTCGGCGGCAGCCACTGGTCCCAGTCGGCGGCGCCGGCCACGGCGTCGTAGAGCTGGCCGGGGCCATCACAGCTGAAGCGGGCCAGTTCCCGCAGGATCCTGAACGGAAGGCGGGCCTGCAGCTGCAGGCGATAGAAGCCCTCCAGGTCGGTGCGGAACGCCACCGCCCGCCGCAGCACCTGCACCGACTCGGCGCCCAGGCTCGTGAGCTCAGCGGCGCCCGCCTCCTCCAGCCCCGGGGGCAGCACGGCCACGCCGGCCAGCGGCCCGCCCATGGATCGGCTCATCTTGGCTTGGCTCTGGCGCTTGGGTTCGGTCATGCCCACCCTGCCGGGCGGCATGGGGACGCGCGTGTGCTGCCACAATGGCAAGGTCAGTCTTCGGACTGACTAGGTGGCTCACACCAGTGCTTCGGACAGCGGTTCGATTCCGCTCAGCTCCATTTCACCCCGCTGCGGCGACGGTTTCACGGGGCTGCAATGGTTTCGACGGGTATGAGGAGGGTGACTGAAGCCTGCTCGGTAAGAGCAAACCCGTAACAGCGAACAACATCGTTCGTTTCTCCCGTCAGCCCGCCCCTGTGGCCGCCTGACTCCTATAGGGAGATGGGGTAGGTCAGCCTTATCACCCAAATGACCCATGGGGGGCTGGAAGGCCCCCTTCCACTTGTCAGATCAGCTGTTGGTGTGGCAGACCAATCCCCGCCAAGCCCCGCACCCTGGCTTGACTGGCGGGAGGCTTGTCTCATCGTGTTCGCAGGGTTTCAGCGAACCCCCACCCCTGCAAGGCGAAACCGTTGCTCAAGGCAGATGAGCGGCCCATCTCTGAGATCAGAGCGCTCCAGGCGCAGCTCTCCGATCGGCCCGAGCCCCTACGCGTCGACTTCAACCTCCTGCAGCGCATCGACGATCTCGCGTTACCGGGTGGCGGCCTCACCATCGCTGCCACGACGGGGGGAACGTGGGCAGTGGCGCAACGTTTCACGATTGACAGGCTGCTGACCCCGTTCTTGCTGAAATTGAGAGGCAGACCCGGAAGGATCCTGAGGCGGCGGCGGTAGCGGAATTCCATCAGGCCCTCCCCTCGCGTTGGATCACCCGCAGTTGGCGCTCCACCTCCCGCTGGGTCATCCCCCCGCCCCAGACACTGCTTCGATGCAGGTGGTGAGCCCGCCAAAGAAGACCTGGCCGATCATGGGGGAGGGGGCACATTGCCTCGACACACCAAACCAATGTCATTTCAGCATTGCATTGCAGTAGGGATTTAATTGGGGCCTCCTGAAAAAGCTATTGCTCGGGCCAGCCTCTGATCCAGAGATGCCTGCGCCGTGATCATCTCAGCATGTAGCCAAACTCAGTCCCGATGAAATGAGCGGCGTGGGGCGCCTCTCAGAGGCGATACATGC
>NZ_JAHLZB010000051.1:0-13878 GCF_025128255.1 Synechococcus sp. CS-205 | reverse complement strand
TAGTGCTCAAACCAGGGTCACGGGCCTGCCCACCCCTTGCAACGCTGGCCGCTGAGCGGAACGTCTGAGGTGCGCGCTCAACCCCGGCTACGCCGGGGTTGAGGTCCCCAGGGATTTACACCAACACAGGGGACGCAAGCGAATCTTCAGCCTCATGTCATCTTCGCTTCGATGAAAGTTGCCTGCACTGAGAAGCCTTCATTGGTTTGCCAAGGGATCCGTGCCAGAGGCGCTGTTCGGCGTGGAAAAGCTTCCAGTTACTAGCGGGCCATTTTATTGTTTCACTCTTCGTCCTATCGTGTTGACTGTGGCGCAATAGCGGCCGCGTCACTCCCGAGCCATGAATCTGATCTTTGATACAGAAATCTTGGGCCAGGCACATGGGCGACCGCTCAATCGTGGTGGCATCTTTCGGTATTCAAGTGAGCTGCTGCTGGCGCTCCATTATCAGGGTGACTGTGCCCTGACTCCCTATTGCCCTGAGCCTCTGTTCAAGGCAGCTGCCGACATGGAACTGCAAGCCCTTGGCTTGATCCCCGGGCAGCCTGTCAGTGCCAGTGGGGCGACTGCGAGCCGTGGAATGTTGTCATCGCCAGGGTGGATCAAGCCAGCCTTGAAGCATGGTTATCGGCTGTTTTCTCGTCTGCCCCAGATTAAAGGCTGGCGCCGCCGGAGATTTGCCGAACTCCTTCAGTCGATCACTGCTGAGAACGTGGTGTATCACACCCCCTTCTATGGCCTCCCGGATGAGATTCGTGACCAGGCCGGGATGCCCGTGTTCATCACGGTCCATGACATGCTGCCAATGACACAGCCTCGCTTCTTTGCGCAAGAGGCGATCAGGCATTTTGCCGCGATGATGAAGCGACTCAGGGCCACCGATCATGTCGTTTGTGTCTCCCAGGCAACACGGCAAGACTTCTTAAGCCATCAGCACGTGGTCCCTGAGTCCAACGTTCATGTGACACCTTTGGCGGCGTCCCCAAGCCTTGACGCTGTCAGGGATCCGGGTGTTCTGCTGGCAGCTCGGAGCCGGTATGGCATCCCCGAGCATTCCTCTATTCTTCTCAGCCTCTGCACCCTTGAGCCACGCAAGAATCTCATGACGTTGATCGAGGCCTACGAGGCCATGGTCTCCAAGCTGCCTGCCACGGCCTGCGTGCTGGTTCTGGCAGGTTCTCTGGGGTGGAAGACATCGCCATTGATGGAACGAATCAGCCAGAGCTCGGCCCACGGCTCCATCATCATCACTGATCATGTGGCGGAATCTGATCTCGCCGTGCTCTATTCGCTGGCTGATGCCTTCGTTTATCCATCCTTATATGAAGGTTTTGGGCTCCCCCCCCTGGAGGCCATGCAGTGTGGAACTCCTGTGATCGTTGGGCATACGTCGTCGTTGCCTGAGGTGGTGGGTGATGCGGCGCTGTTCGTTGATCCGCACAGTCCAGCTGAGCTGAGGATGGCGATGGAGCGCCTGTTGGCCTCTCCGTCACTTCGTCAAACGATGGCGCAACGCTCTATCGAACAAGCAAGCCGTTTCAGCTGGTCCCAAACGGCCCATCTCACCACGCAGATTTACCGCAAAGTTCTGCTCAGCTGATCGGATGAAACCCTTGCTCAGAGCCACGGCGTTGGTCTATCGCCCCGATGGCTTTCGTGCTATCGGTGGGATCAGGTGTCTGGCGATGGAAGTCGTCCGGCAGCAGGATCCTTCGTCCTGTTGTGTGGTTGTCTCCCGTTCATCCCCGGCTGATTCTTTTGATGGCGGCTTGCCTGGAATCCCCGTCGTCCACAAGCTCCATGGCGTTTCCCGGATGTTGATTTTCGGCTGTGACAGCCCGTGGGCCTATGGCCTGGTGGTACGCACCCGTTTGTTGCGCCCTTCGCTCAAAATTGGTTGGTTGCCCAGTTTTCATGATCCCTCTTCGGTGAGTCATGCCTGGCGCGCCAGGTTGGCGCAGTTGGCATTGAAGGCAACTCAGAGTTGGGGGATCACAGTTTATGCACAGACGTCCCATGAACGCAAGCTTCTGGATGGGGGGCTCTGCCAGCTTTCCAGTCATGGTTTGCCTGCGGACGTCAAGGAGAATCTTGCTGGCCGACTTGATCTCGGCCGTTTCAGTGCCACTTCACCGCGTCCTGTCGATCTGTTGTTTTTGGGTCGACCCACGCGACAGAAGGGTTGGATGCGCTTCCTCACTCTTGCTCGTTTGACGCGACTTCATTGCTTGGCCATCGTTCCCTTCGAGCCAACGACCGACAACATCCCTGAGAACGTACAGCTTGTGATTAGACTTTCCGATGATGCAATTCAGGCTTGCTTGTCGCGCTCCAAGGTAGTGATCATCCCGGCCGACTATGAATCTTTCGGAATTGCCCAGTTGGAAGCGGTGGCTGCCGGCTGTGCCGTGCCTTTGCTTGGGCGCTGGCCGCTCTGGGATCACTTCCTCCATCTCCATTGGCAGGGTTGTCGTGACGACGTTCTCGCTGAACGCTTGCGGCGACTCTGTCGCTCCCCGCGGCTTCTGCAACGAATTGCACACCAACAGGCTCAATACATTTTTAACCATCCGATCACGTCCACCGCATTCCTGCCCGGGTTCTGAATCCGTTTTTGATTTGATCTCCAGTCCTCTGGTCTCCATCGTTGTTCCCTTTCGTGATCAGGGCGACTATCTGATCCAGGCTGCTCACTCGCTTCGTTCCCAGACTTTTCATTGCTGGGAATGTCTGTTGGTCGATGACAACTCCCAGGCCTATGCCCGCTCCTGTGCGCAATGGCTGGTTCGCACCGATCCAAGATTCAGGCTTCTCTCCGTTGTCGACAAACTCCATGCTCCGGGGCCATGGTATGCCCGTAACGTTGGTATCGCCAGTGCACGCGCCAGCCTGATTGCGTTTCTTGATGCCGATGACCTCTGGCACCCTTGCAAGCTCGAGCGTCAGCTTCCGTTGCATCTTGATCATGCCATTGAGATTTCCGTTACGGCGTACCATCGCTTCGTCGATTCATCACACCAGCTGATTGAGACCCGCTTCCCACCGACAGGGCTCTCTTATCGACAACTGCTCAGGGGCAACGTGATTCCCCTTTCAACGGTTGTGGTTCAACGGTCGTGGCTGGAGGATCCCTTTCGGCCTGAGCGTCACGAAGACTATGGTCTCTGGCTGCGTCTGTTCGAGCGGATGCCGCCCCCTGCCTATGGCCTGATCAGGGAACCCTTGATGGCCTATCGCCTGCATTCAACCTCGCTTTCGGCCCAGAGAGGCCGCAGCATCGTGGCTGTTGAACGGTTGTTTCGCCGCCATGCCCCTTCAGCTTGGACTCGATCATGGCTAGTGGCTCGCTGGGCGCTGGCTCGTGGCTGCGGTTTTCTCGTTGCTCGGATGAACAGGAGGCTGGCTCCATCCCAACTTCTTCCTGAAGCCTTTGCAGCGTCTCTCTCCGCTCAGGGGATGGCCGCCTCCGCGTCAGGCAGGCCACCCCATGTCCTGCCCTGATCACCGATACCCAGGGAAGGCCCATCGTCCAGTTCAGGTGCCCCCGCTGGGACGGTCACCCAGGAACTCCAGGATTTCCCGGTCCTTGAGGTTCTGGGCCCGCCCGCCGCAGACTTCCTGCAGGGGCCGGCCCGCCGCCACTTCGCGCAGGCAGGTCTGCAGCCGGCTCAGTTCGCTCTCGAGGGTGTCGATGCGCTCCATCAGGTTGCGGATCACCCTGGCTTCGGCATCGGGAAGCTGGGAGTGGGCAAGGGGATCGATGCGCACCCCCGACTGATGAATCACCCGGCCCGGAACGCCCACCACAGTGCTGTCGGGGCCCACATCGCGCAGCACCACTGAGCCGGCGCCGATGCGGGTGTTGGTGCCCACAGTGATCGCCCCGAGCACCTTGGCGCCCGCTCCCACCACCACGTTCTCCGCCAGGGTGGGGTGGCGTTTGCCGTGTTCCTTGCCGGTGCCGCCCAGGGTGACCCCCTGAAAGAGCAGGCAGCGATCGCCGATCTCGGCAGTTTCACCGATCACCACACCCATGCCGTGGTCGATGAACACGCCGTGGCCGATGGTGGCGCCTGGATGGATTTCAATGCCGGTGAGCAGGCGTCCGATCTGGGAGCAGAGCCGGGGCAGCAGCGGCACCTTCAGGGTCCAGAGGCGGTGGCTGAGGCGGTGCAGCACCAGCGCCTGGAAGCCCGGGTAGCAGAGCAGGATCTCCAGGGTGCCGCGAGCAGCCGGGTCCCGCTCCCGGATGATGCGCAGATCCGCCAGCAGGGGGTTCAGGATTCGCCGGATCACAGAACCCAAGGGGCGACATCAGAGCAGTAACGGATTCATCCTGCCTGAGCGGCTTCGCCTTCGGCGTACCCTTCGCGGGGCCCGATCAGGCCGATCTCCTTGCGCAGCAGATTGATGGTGGCGGCCCCCAGGTAGCTCTGGGCGCAGTGCACCTGGGGCAGCCGCATCAGCTGGGAGCGGTTCTGGCGCAGGGTCTGCTCCACCAGGGGCAGGCTGGGGCGATCGCAGAGCACATGGCTGGCGGCCCGCAGCAGAGCCAGCAGACGGCTGCCCACGTCGGGGTTGGCCGTCATCACCAGCAGCTCGTTGCCGCGCATGCTGTGCAGGATCACCTCCGCGGCCCGCAGGATGCCCGGGCTGATGCTCACCAGGCCCACGCAACTGCCGGCCCGCAGCTCCTTGAGCAGGTTGAGCTCGTGGTGGAAGTCGTTGAGGTCGACCGCCACCGCCCGCACCCCGTAGCGCTGGGCCAGCTCCTCCACGGGCTGGAGGAAGTAGCGGCTGGTGACCACGGTGCCGTTGCTGGAGCTCTCGAGCACAGCCTCGAGCTCCTCCATCGGCACCACCTCCACGGGCACCTCCAGGGCAGGCTCCAGCTCCTCGGCGATCAGCATCGAGGCGCCGATGTCTTCGCGGGGGGTGGAGACCAGCACCCGGGCGCCGCAGCGCAGTCGCCAGTCGATCTCGCGGGTGAGCAGCTCGCGGGCCTGCTGCAGGGTGCAGCCGGCATTGAGCAGGCCGTCGACGCACTGGCGCACCTCGCGGTCGATGTCTGGGCGCAGACGGCTGCGCAGGCCCGGCGGCACTTTGAGCTCACGGGGCTTCTGCTGGTCGCGCACGTAGATGCCCGAGCCGGCCATCGCCTCCACCACTCCATCGTTCTCCAGTTGGCGGTAGACCTTGCTGATCGTGTTGCGGTGCAGCCCGGTCTGCATCGCCAGTTGCCGCGTGCTCGGCAGGCGGTGGCCCGGAGGGTAGTGCCGGGCGGCGATCGCGAAGCAGATCTGGTTGTAAAGCTGGGTCGACGCCGGGATGTCGCTTTCCTGCTGGATGTGGAATCGCACGCCGGAGGGAACCAGTAAGGGTTGCGCCACCCTACGGAGCTTCGGCGCTGGTGACAATTCCCCCTGTGGCATAAGAGTCTGTGCCGGTTGCCGATGCGGTAACAGCCGTCACAGTGGCCGGCGCTCAGTCGACCCTCCTGCACCCATTCCTGCCATGGCCGAGTGGATCACGATCGAACCGATGCCCGGGGTGCCTGAGGCCTGTGCCCTGCGCTGCTGGTGGGCGCCACCGGTGGCCGAGCCCCGGGGCGGCGTGCTGGTGTTGCCGGAAGTGTTCGGCCTCAACAGCTGGGTTCGCAACGTCTCGGGGCGGCTGGCGGAGCAGGGGTACGCGGCCCTGGCGGTGCCGCTGATGGCCCGCACGGCCCCTGATCTGGAGCTGGGGTACAGCCCCGCTGAACTGGCGATCGGGCGTGCGCACAAGGACCAGGTCGGAGCGGATCAGCTGCTGGGGAATCTGCAGACGGCTGCGACCTGGTTGCAACAGCGGCTGCCGGGCCGGCCGGGCCTGGGCTGTCTGGGGTTCTGCTTCGGCGGCCATGCCGCCCTGCTGGCGGCCCCCGAGTCTGGAGGTGCAACGGGATGTGGCTGGGGTCCTGCGCGTCTTCTGCGGCCGCCTGGATCCGCTGATTCCCCCCGCTGATGTGGAGGCGATCGCGGCGGCCCTGGCGCCTGATGCTGGAGCTGTTCGCAGGCGAGCTGAAACCGGGCTGAGGCCGGATCAGGCTTCGCTGGCGGCCGATTCGGCGTTGCTCAGCTGCCGGATCGGGGAGGGAATGGTGCGCACCGCCTTGGCGGCCTGGGCGGCGGCATCCTTCTCTTTGGTGAGCGGTGTCTTGCGCGGAGTGAGAAACATGATCATGTTCCGGCCTTCCCGCTTGGGGTCCTGCTGGATCTCGGCGCTCTCCTCGAGATCCTTGGCCATGCGGTAGAGGAGTTGCTCAGCCAGGGCGGTGTGCTGGATCTCCCGGCCCCGGAAGATCACGGTGCACTTGACCTTGTCGCCGTCCTTGAGGAAGCGCACGGCCTGACCGATCCGCACCTGGTAGTCGTGCGAGTCGATCTTGTAGCGCATCTTGACTTCCTTGACCTCGGTCTGGTGCGACTTCTTCTTCGCTTCCTTGGCTTTCTTTTCCTGCTCGAACTTGAACTTGCCGTAGTCCATGATCCGGCAGACCGGTGGATCGGCTTTCTCGCTGACCAGCACCAGGTCGAGCTCGCGGTCCTTGGCCACATCCAGGGCTTCCTCCCTGGTGATCACCCCGAGCTGGCTGCCGTCGGCATCGACCACCCTGAGCTGGGGGTAGTTGATCCGTTCGTTGATGTTGGGGAGCTCCCGGACGGGTGCGCGGCGATCGAAACGGGGACGAGGAGGCATTCAGAGAGGCGAGGGACCGGCAGTGGGGTCAGTGAAGCTGGCATGACCAGATGGTCACCCTAGGACGCGCTGCACCGCCGGCAACGCCTGGAGGAGCGGATTGTCGCCCTCCAGCCAGAGGGGCTGATGCTGGCGGCGAAACCAGGTGCGCTGCCGTTTGGCGTACTGAAGCGTGCGGCGAGTGGTCAGGGCGATGGCCTCCGCCAGCGCCAGCTCTCCGGCCAGCAGGGAGCGGGCTTCGCCGTAGCCGATCGTGCCCAGCAGGGGCAGGTCGGCTCCGTAGCGGCTGATCAGCTGCTCGGTTTCCTCCACCAGGCCATCCCTGTAGAGCTGCTGGCTGCGCCGGCTGATGCGCTCGCGCAGATCCGGGGGGTTCAGCCCCAGCTCCAGCAGCCGCCAGGGGGGTGGGCAGGCGCTGGGCTGGGCCGCATGGGGCCGGCCCGTGGCATAGATCACCTCCAGGGACCGCTGGGTGCGCACGGCGTCGGCGGGGTTGATCCGTCCGGCGGCCAGCGGATCGGCCTGGGCCAGAAGCTGATGGCAGAAGGGCTGGCCGAGCTGCTGGAGCTGGGCCCGCAGGGCGGGCTGGGGTGGCACCGCGGGAGGCTGCAGGCCCTGGGTGAGGGCGCGCAGGTAAAGGCCGCTGCCGCCCACCAGGAACGCCACCCCCCTGCGGCGGTGCTCGGCGGCGATGGCGGAGCGGGCGAGGCTGCAGAATTCCTGGAGGTTGATCGGCTGGTCGGGGTCCCGCAGATCCAGCAGGCCGTGGCGCACCTGTTTCCGTTGCTGGGCGCTCGGTTTGGCGGTGCCGATGGTCATCCCCCGGTAGAGCTGGCGGGAGTCGACCGAGAGCACCGCCAGATCAAGGGCATGCGCGAGCTCGATCGCCAGGGCGGTCTTGCCGCTGGCGGTGGGACCCACCAGGGCGATCAGCAGGGGCGGCTGGGGCATGGAATTGCGGGGGGTGCACCCCTGGCTCGAATGGGCCGTCAGAGACCCCTGAGGGCGGCTCAGAGCCTTCGGTGGTAAAATACGGGCCATCGGCAGAGGTTTGGGCGCCCCATTCGCCCTTGCCATCCTCTTGTGTCTGCCCAGCCGTTTTCTTCCCCCATGGACCTCGCCGTCCGCCAGGTGTGCCCTCCGGAATGAGCGACGCTTCCAAGATTCAACACGCCTACGGCGCCGAACAGATTCAGGTGCTCGAGGGCCTGGAGCCGGTGCGCAAGCGCCCGGGCATGTACATCGGCACCACGGGGCCGCGGGGGCTCCACCACCTCGTCTACGAGGTGGTCGACAACTCCGTCGACGAGGCCCTCGCCGGCCATTGCGATCAGATCCTCGTCCGCCTCTGCGAGGACGGGTCCGCCGAGGTCACCGACAACGGCCGCGGCATTCCCACCGACGTTCATCCCCGCACCGGCAAGTCGGCGCTGGAAACGGTGCTGACCGTTCTGCACGCCGGCGGCAAGTTCGGCAGTGGCGGTTACAAGGTGTCCGGTGGCCTGCACGGGGTGGGCATCTCGGTGGTCAATGCCCTCAGTGAATGGGTGGAGGTCACGGTGCGCCGTCAGGGCCAGGTGCACCGCCAGCGCTTCGAGCGCGGCGCCCCGATCGGCAGCCTGCGGTCCGAGACCGATCCCAGTGGCGCCACGGGCACGGCCGTGCGCTTCAAGCCCGACATTGAAATCTTCAGCGTCGGGATCGAGTTCGATTACGCCACCCTCGCGGGCCGCCTGCGCGAGCTGGCCTACCTCAATGGCGGGGTACGCATCGTCTTCCGCGATGAGCGCGCGGCCGCCAAGGGCGCCGATGGTGAAGCCCATGAGGAGATCTATCACTACGAAGGGGGCATCCGCGAGTACGTCGCCTACATGAATGCGGGCAAGGATCCCCTCCATCCCGACATCATCTACGTCAATGCCGCCAAGGATGGCGTCCAGGTGGAAGCGGCGATGCAGTGGTGCGTGGACGCCTACTCCGACAGCATTCTCGGCTTTGCCAACAACATTCGCACCGTCGATGGCGGCACCCACATCGAGGGCCTGAAAACAGTGCTCACCCGCACCCTCAACACCTTTGCCAAGAAGCGGGGCAAACGCAAGGATGCCGATCCCAACCTCGCCGGCGAGAACATCCGCGAAGGCCTCACGGCTGTGCTCTCGGTGAAGGTGCCCGACCCTGAGTTCGAGGGTCAGACCAAGACCAAGCTGGGCAACACCGAGGTCCGCGGCATCGTCGATTCGGTGGTGGGCGAAGCGCTGGGTGAATTCCTGGAATTTCATCCCCAGGTGATCGACCTGATCCTGGAGAAGGCCATTCAGGCCTTCAATGCCGCCGAGGCAGCCCGCCGCGCCCGCGAGTTGGTGCGGCGCAAGTCGGTGCTGGAGAGCTCCACCCTGCCCGGCAAGCTGGCCGACTGCAGCTCCCGTGATCCGGCCGAATCGGAGATCTACATCGTGGAGGGCGATTCGGCTGGAGGCTCGGCCAAGCAGGGACGTGATCGTCGCTTCCAGGCCATTCTGCCCCTGCGCGGCAAGATCCTCAACATTGAGAAAACCGACGACGCCAAAATTTATAAAAATACCGAGATTCAGGCCCTGATCACGGGTCTTGGGCTGGGAATCAAGGGCGAAGAATTCAATCTTTCGGCCCTGCGTTACCACCGCATCGTGATCATGACCGATGCCGATGTGGATGGCGCCCACATCCGCACCTTGCTGCTCACCTTCTTCTATCGCTACCAGAAAACCCTGCTCGAGGGCGGCTACATTTACATTGCCTGCCCCCCTCTCTACAAGGTGGAGCGGGGCAAGAATCACACCTATTGCTACAACGAACAAGACCTCAAGACAACCCTTGAGGGTTTCGGCGAGAAGGCCAACTACACCATCCAACGCTTCAAGGGCCTTGGCGAGATGATGCCCAAGCAGCTGTGGGAAACCACCATGGATCCCACCACCCGCATGATGAAGCGGGTGGAGATCGAAGATGCCGCCGAGGCCGATCGTATCTTCACGATCCTGATGGGCGACAAGGTAGCTCCCCGCCGCGAATTCATCGAAACCCACAGCGCTGAACTGGATTTCGCCCAGCTCGACATCTGATGACCTGGCGCTGGGCCTGGATCCTCGGCTTTGCCCTGATCGCCCCGGCGGCCCTGCCTGCTGGCGGCGGCGAGCGCCGATCCCCCCAGCTGCGGCGTCGCCAGGCTGGCGAACCCCTGGTTTCGGGAGTCACCCCCGACCCCAGCCACGCCCTGCGCACGGCTCCCCACCACCGCGCTCCCAGCCTGATCCCCTTGCGAGCGGGGGAGCCGCTGCGCTTGCTGAGGGTGTGGCAGGAGCCAGGCGGCGAGCAATGGTTTCACGTGGAAACACCTGGCCCTGCCGGCTCACCCCGGCGCGGTTGGCTGGCCGGGTGAAGGCAGAAGCACCCGGTCGGCCAGGAGGGCACTCAGCCAGGCCCCGGCGGGCGCCGTGATCACGATGCTGAGCACCGCCACTGCCAGGATCACCTCCCCGGGGCCGCTGGGCATCCCGGCCGCCTGCATGGTGAGCAGGGGCACCGCTCCGATGGCCGCCTGCACCGTGGCTTTGGGGGTGTAGGCCACCACCACGAACAGCCTCTCCCCAGCGTTGAGCGTGCTGCGGGCGAGGCAGGCCAGGGTGCCCAGGGAGCGGGCCAGCAGCCCCAGGCCCAGCACCGCCAGCCCCGCCAGGACATTGCTCCAGGCCACCCCCAGGTTCAGCTGGGCTCCCACCAGCACGAACAGCACCAGCTCGGCGAACACCCAGATCGAGCTGAGCTTGGCCGCGATCGGGTGGGCGATGGTCTGCCGCAGCTCCAGGATCACCACCCCCATGGCGATCGCGGCAACCAGGCCGGTGAACGGCACCAGGCTGTTGATGCCCTCCTGCAGGCGCAGCAGCAGCAGGGCCAGGGCGAGCACGAGCAGGGTCTGCCGGTTGGCGTTGGGCCTGAACCGCTCGAACCAGCGGATCAGGCTCCAGCCCAGCAGGCCCCCGGCGAGGGCTCCGAGGGCCAGTCCCAGGGGAAGGCCCAGCAACCGGCCGCTCAGCTGTCCCTGGTCATTCACCAGCAACCCCAGCAGCACCCCGTTCACCACGATCACGGCGATGTCATCGAGGGAGGCGGCGGCCATCACCATCGAGGGAATCGACTTGGCGGTGCCCCTCTTCTGCTCGATCAGCCGCAGCATCAGGGGCACCACCACCGCCGGCGACACCGCCGCCAGCACCGAGCCCAGCAGGGCGGCCTCCAGCCAGCTGAGCTGCAGCAGGGGCTGGGCCACGGCCGTGATCATCAGGCCCTCGCAGCTGGCGGGAATCCAGGCCAGCAGCAGCACCCGCGCCCCCACCCGCCGCAGGGTGGCCAGATCGAGCCCGAACCCCACCCGCAGCAGGATCACGATCAGCGCCATCTGGCGCAGGTCGCCGCTGAGGGCCAGCAGGCGGGGGTCGATCAAGCCCAGGCCCGAGACCCCCAGGGCCACCCCCACCAGCAGCATGCCCACCAGGCCGGGCAGCCCCAACCGGCGGAAGAGGCCATCGGCCAGCAGACCGGCGATGATCAGCTCGGCAAGGCCCAGCAGTGGCATGGGTTCAGGCGGCCAGGGCCGCTTCGATCGCGGCGGTCAGCTCAGGGCCATCGGGCTCGACGGCGCTCTTGAAACGGCCCAGCACGGTGCCGTCCTTGCCCACCAGAAACTTCTCGAAGTTCCACTCCACATCGCCGGCCGGCTCCACCGTGGTCAGCAGGTCGTAGGGCGCTGTCTTGGTGCCCTTGGCGTGCACCTTGTCGAACAGGGTGAAGGAGGCGCCGTAGGTGGTGGCGCAGAACTGCTGGATCTCGGCCAGCGTGCCCGGCTCCTGAGCGCCGAAGTCGTTGCAGGGGAAGCCCAGCACCTGCAGGCCGCGGGGGCCGTAGCTGTCCTGAAGCTTCTGCAGGCCGGCGTACTGGCGGGTGAAACCGCAACGGCTGGCCACGTTGACGATCAACAGCACCTGGCCGGCGAATTCACCCAGCCGTTGCTCACCGCCCGTGGCGCTGCGCACCACCACATCCGACACATTCACAGCCATGGGAGAGTCGCAACCGGGCGGACCTTAAGCGGGCGGCCTCGCTGGCTCGGGTCTCCGCTCATACACTCGGTCAGCCGCGATCCTCCAGGCCGATGAGCGAGGGAACCAGCGGCAGTGGCGCTTCCACCGCCGGGTTGGCCAGCAACGGTCGGCTGCCGGTGGCCGAGGTGGTGGCGCGGCAGCTGGAGGCGCTGCTCACCGCGGGCAATTACGCCGGCGTCAAGCTGCTGCTTGAGCCGGTCCAGCCCGTCGACTGCGCCGAGGCGATCGGGGCCCTGCCGCGGACCCTGCAGGCCCTGGCTTTCCGTCTGCTGGCCAAGAACGAGGCGATCGAGGTCTACGAGTACCTCGATCCGCCCGTGCAGCAATCACTGCTGGAGCGGCTGCGCTCCGGTGAAGTGCTGGAGCTGGTGGAGGAAATGTCGCCCGACGACCGGGTGCGCCTGTTCGATGAGCTGCCGGCCAAGGTGGTGCGCAGGCTGCTGGTGGAGCTGAGCCCGGCCGAGCGGCGTGTCACCGCCCAGTTGCTGGGCTACCAGCCGGAAACGGCCGGTCGTCTGATGACGACCGAATTCATCGATCTCAAGGAGTTCCACAGCGCCGCCCAGGCCCTCGACATCGTGCGCCGCCGTGCCCGCGACACCGAAACCGTCTACAGCCTCTACGTCACCGACGCCTCCCGTCATCTCACCGGCATCCTTTCGCTGCGCGATCTGGTCACGGCCGATCCGGAGGATCGCATCGGTGATGTGATGACCCGGGAGGTGGTGAGCGTGACCACCACCACCGACCAGGAGGAGGTGGCCCGCATCATCCAGCGCTACGACTTCCTGGCCGTGCCCGTGGTGGATCTCGAGCAGCGACTGGTGGGGATCGTCACCGTCGATGACGTGATCGACGTGATCCAGCAGGAGGCCACCCGCGACCTCTACGCCGCCGGCGCCGTGCAGGCCGGCGACGAGGACGACTACTTCCAGAGCAACCTGTTCACCGTGGCCCGTCGCCGGGTGGTGTGGCTGCTGGTGCTGCTGGTGGCCAACACCGGCACCTCGGCGGTGATCGCCTCCGAGGAGGGCGTGCTCCAGAGGGTGGTGCGGCTGGCGGCCTTCATCCCGCTGCTGATCGGCACCGGTGGCAATGTGGGCGCCCAGAGCTCCACGGTGGTGATCCGCGGCCTGAGCACCCAGCGCATCCAGGCGCTGGGGGTGTGGCGCACGGTGGGACGTGAAGCGTTCTCAGGATTGCTGCTGGGTCTGCTGCTGGTGATCGTGGTGGTGCCCTGGGCCTGGCAGGTGGGGGGAGGGATGCTCGTGGCCACCGCCGCCGGCATCAGCCTGGTCTGCATCACCACCCTGGCGGCCACCGCAGGAGCCTCCCTGCCGCTGCTGTTCGACCGGCTGGGCCTGGATCCGGCCCTGATGTCGGCGCCGTTCATCACCACCGCCACCGACGTGGCCGGGGTGCTGATCTACCTCAAGACCGCCTCGTGGCTGCTGAACCACGTGGGCATGCCGGCCTGAGCGGGCCCGGCTCCGGAGGGCTCTGGCGGAACTCGCGCCATTCCTGAGAGGCCCTTCACACTTCTTCAGGTTAGGCTTTACACACCGTCAGAAGTTCCGTCGTCGTGGTCAGCACCCTCTCCGCCCGTCCAGCCGCCCTCCAGTCCGCCCCCGTGGTCGACACCCGCCAGGCCCCCATCGCCGTGCGTAACCTCCCGCCGGTGGATGGCGACCTGGTGCGCTCGTACCTGCGCGACATCGGCCGCGTGCCGCTGCTGACCCATGAGCAGGAGATCACCCTGGGCCGTCAGGTGCAGGAGCTGATGCGCCTGGAGGAAACGGAGCAGGAACTGGAGATGCGCGCCGGTGGCGAAAAGCCGAGCGCGGCGGAGTGGGCGAAGGCGGCCGGGCTGAGCCCGGC
Organism: Synechococcus sp. CS-205; assembly: GCF_025128255.1. Lineage (NCBI taxonomy): Bacteria > Bacillati > Cyanobacteriota > Cyanophyceae > Synechococcales > Synechococcaceae > Synechococcus > Synechococcus sp. CS-205. Next base: position 118 of record NZ_JAHLZB010000051.1, on the reverse strand, counting down.
GCTGCTGAAGCGGAAGCTCTCGAGCGGCAGGCGCGCGAAGGAGCGGATGGTGGCGGCGAACCTGCGGCTGGTGGTGAGCGTGGCGAAGAAGTACACCAAGCGGAACATGGAGCTGCTG
>NZ_JAHLZB010000050.1:0-5952 GCF_025128255.1 Synechococcus sp. CS-205 | reverse complement strand
TGCTGAACCGCGCTGGTCTGGGCATGGAAGTGATGCACGAGCGCAATGCGCACAACTTCCCGCTGGACCTGGCTTCTGCTGAAGCCACTCCCGTGGCGCTGACCGCTCCTGCGATCGGCTGATGCTGCCGGTGGGTCCACCAGGGCCCGCCCCACCTGCATCAGAACAACGAAAGCCCCTGCTTCGGCAGGGGCTTTTTTGTGTGGATCCATCAGCCCGAAGGTCTCAGCGGTAGGGGGCCAGGCCGAATCTCTGCGCCTCGCTGGGGCTCTGCGGGGCCGGTGTGGCCCTGCCGATGGCTGGCCCACGCCTTCCGGGAGAGCGCCTTTCCCCGAATTCCGCGAGGAGGGCCTGGCATCCGCCGGCACTGCGGATGGCGGCATCGACTCGCTGCAGGGGAATGGCCTCGCCCCAGCCCGGTTGCCAGCCCCTGCTCTCCCCGAAGCCCTGGAGTCTCTGGCGGGCCTGGCTGCGGCTGATCACGCCACTGCGCAACTGGCAGGTGGTGGCCGCCAGGCTGGCCAGCTGCTCACCCTGGGGCCTGTTCCGTCCCGTCCCCGCCGGGCTCCGGAAGGGGGCCGGACCTGGGAGCGCCAGGGGATTTGGAGCTGGAAACAGCCGAGGACCGAGCGTCGGCGACTGCAAGGGGCCTGCGTATCCGCCGCCCAGCTGGGAGAGGGCGGCCATGGCGAGCTGAAGCAGAAGATTGTTCATGGCCGGGAGGACGCTGAGGTTGGAGAGCAGTAGCGATCGAACAGCTGCAACACCTGCTCGGGTGGCAGCTGGGCTGTGTATCGGGCCTCGAGTTCAGCGAGTTGCTGCCCCCTGGGATAAGCCCTCAGCGAACGCAGGTCGTCCGGGGCGTAACTGGCCAGACTGCGGGCCATCGATCGATGGTGCTGCCGATGGGTGATGGAGCCACCGACGCAGGCCTGCATCCGATGGGTGGCCTCATGAGCCAGGGTGTTCCACACCGCCGCCGGTGAGCGGTGGGACCGGCAGATCACGATCGTGTCGTTGCCGGAGTGATACAGACCCTGGAGCCCTCGCTGGGGACAGCTGCGCTGGATCACCGTGACTCCGGCGGAGCCCAGCCGGGCTCGGAGGGTGTCGATGGCCTCCCAGGTGGTGGCGGCTGCAGGCCCCCCGGCGAAAGCCAGGGTCATGCCGAGAGCGATCAAAAAAGGTCGATGGGGGATCTCCATCCGCACAACAGCATCTCGGTGCTTTCAGCATCCTGCTGAACCAGGGCTGATGGCATCCCCCGTTCAGGGGATCTTCACGGGCTGAAGACGCTCAGAAGCAAAGCCGTTGCGTAGGCTCCAGGTCAGAAGGACGAGGAGATGGGCAGCAGCTTCGGGCAACTCTTCAGGGTCAGCACCTTCGGCGAATCCCACGGTGGTGGTTTGGGTGTGATCGTCGACGGCTGCCCACCCCGACTCGCCCTGGACCCGGAAGCCATTCAGGCGGAGCTCGATCGCAGGAAGCCCGGCCAGAGCAGGATCACCACCCCCCGCAAGGAAGCCGACCGCGTCGAGATCCTCAGCGGGCTGCTGGACGGGGTCACCCTGGGCACGCCGATCGCCATGGTGGTGCGCAACAAGGACCAGCGCCCCGGCGATTACAGCGAGATGGCGGTGGCGTTCCGGCCCTCCCACGCCGACGCCACCTACCAGGCGAAGTACGGCATCCAGGCCCGCAGCGGCGGCGGCAGGGCCTCGGCGCGGGAAACGATCGGCCGGGTGGCGGCCGGGGCCATCGCCAAACAACTGCTGGCCAGGGCCCATGGCACCGAGGTGATCGCCTGGGTGAAGCGGATCCACACGATCGAAGCCAGCAGCATCGATCCAGCGAGCGTGACCATCGAGGCCGTGGAGGGCAACATCGTGCGCTGCCCCGATGCCGCCTGCGCCGAGCGCATGATCGAGCGCATCGAGGCGATCGGCCGCGAGGGCGACTCCTGCGGCGGGGTGATCGAGTGCGTGGTGCGTCAGGCGCCGGTGGGGCTGGGCATGCCCGTCTTCGACAAGCTGGAGGCCGATCTGGCCAAGGCCGTGATGTCGCTGCCGGCCACCAAGGGGTTCGAGATCGGCTCCGGCTTCGCCGGCACCCTGCTGCGGGGCAGCCAGCACAACGACGCCTTCCTGGCCACCGAGGATGGATCGCTGCGCACCGCCACCAACAACTCCGGCGGCATCCAGGGCGGCATCAGCAACGGCGAAACCATCGTGCTGCGGGTGGCCTTCAAGCCCACCGCCACGATCCGCAAAGCCCAGCAGACCGTGACCTCCAGCGGGGAAGCCACCGTGCTGGAGGCCAAGGGCCGCCACGACCCCTGCGTGCTGCCGCGGGCGGTGCCGATGGTGGAAGCGATGGTGGCCCTGGTGCTGGCCGACCACCTGCTGCGCCAGCAGGCTCAGTGCAGCCTCTGGTGAAAGGCTGAGGGATAGGCCTGCACCCAGCGCGTCAGTCCAGGATCCAGTGCTGGTGGTGCACCCACTCCGCTGGCGACCGCGAACAGCCTGGACCCCAGGGCCAGGGCATTCACCCCCGCCTCGAGCCAACCGCTGAGGTCAGCAACCCCAAGACCCCCGGCCGCGATGCAGAAGGGCAAGGGGCCCAGCGCGCCGGACAGGGAACTCCAGTAGGATGGCCCCAGGGCATTGGCCGGGAAGAGCTTCACTGCCGTGCAGCCCAGCCCGACCGCCTGCTGCACCTCGGTGGGGGAGAAGACCCCCGGCACCAGGGTGATCCCCAGCTGCCGGGCCGCTGCCAGCAGCTGGGGATCGAGCACGGGTGAGACCGCAAAGGAGAAACCGGCGTGATGGGCCGCCTCCAGCGCCTGAAGCGTGCGCACCGAAGCGGCCCCGAAGCGCATGGTCGGGAAGCACCGGGCCAGTTCATCGCACTCCTGGCTCCAGCCTGGCCAGGGGCTCCAGGCGATCTCCACATGGCGCAGCCCGGCCGCGTTCAGGAGCGCGATCCGGGCCTTGGCCTCCAGCGGGCGGACCGGGCGCAACACCGCCAGCAGCGGCAGCGCCCGGAGTTCATCGAGAAGAAGCCGGGGCTCAGACGTATTCAGCCACGCGGACATCGCTGCGGATCAGAAGCTCCTGGAGCTCTTCGGCATCGACGGTTTCCTTCTCCACCAGCAGCTCAGCCAGTTCATCAAGAACGGAGCGGTTCTGGACCAGCACCCATTTGGCGCGGTGGTAGGCCTCATCCACCAGCAGACCCACCTCTGAGTCGATGGTGGCGGCGGTGTCTTCGGAGAAGTCGCGCTCGGCGGCGATGTCGCGGCCGAGGAACATGCCCCCCTGCGCCCGGCCCAGGGCCACGGGGCCCAGCTTGTCGCTCATGCCGAAGCGGGTGACCATCTGACGGGCCACCCGGGCCACCTGCTGGAGGTCGTTGGAGGCGCCGGTGGTGACTTCGTCTTCACCGTAGACGATCTCCTCGGCAACACGGCCACCGAGGGCCACGGCCATCTGGTTCTGCAGATAGGAGCGGGAATAGAGGCCTGACTCCATCCGCTCCTCACTGGGGGTGAAGAAGGTGAGGCCCCCGGCCTGACCGCGGGGAATGATGCTGATCTTCTGCACCGGGTCGTAGTCGGGCATCAGGGCGCCCACCAGGGCATGGCCGGATTCGTGATAGGCCACGAGCCGCTTGCGCTTCTCGCTCATCACCCGGTCTTTCTTCTCAGGGCCGGCCATCACCCGCTCGATCGCGTCGTTGACCTCATCCATCGAGACTTCGGTGAGCTGACGACGGGCCGCCAGGATCGCAGCTTCGTTGAGCAGGTTGGCCAGATCGGCGCCGGTGAAGCCGGGGGTGCGGCGGGCCACCTTGTCGAGATCGACGTCTTTGGCCAGGGTCTTCCCGCGGGCATGGACGCCGAGGATCTGCAGACGGCCGGCATAGTCCGGACGGTCGACCACCACCTGGCGATCGAAGCGGCCCGGCCGCATCAGCGCTGAATCGAGCACATCCGGACGGTTGGTGGCCGCCACGATGATGATGCCGGTGTTGCCCTCGAAGCCGTCCATCTCGGTGAGCAGCTGATTGAGGGTCTGCTCCCGTTCGTCGTTGCCACCACCGAGGCCCGCGCCCCGCTGACGCCCCACCGCGTCGATCTCGTCGATGAAGACGATGCAGGGAGCGCTCTTCTTGGCCTGCTCGAACAGATCGCGCACGCGGCTGGCACCCACGCCCACGAACATCTCCACGAACTCGGAACCGGAGATGGAGAAGAAGGGAACGCCGGCCTCGCCGGCCACGGCCTTGGCGAGCAGGGTCTTGCCGGTGCCAGGAGGGCCCACCAGAAGCACACCCTTGGGAATCTTGGCGCCGACGGCGGTGAAGCGGTCAGGGTTCTTGAGGAAGTCGACCACTTCGGTGAGCTCGAGCTTGGCGCCCTCAATGCCGGCCACATCCCCGAAGGTGACCTGGGTCTGGGGCTCCATCTGAACCCGGGCCTTGCTCTTGCCGAAACTCATGGCGGGATTGCCGCCGCCCCCCTGGGCGCGCCGCAGCAGGAAAAACAGTCCCCCCAGCAGCAGCAGCGGGAACAGCAGGCTGCCCACGGCCTGCTGCCAGGCGGCGGGCTCACGGTTGGGCTGGACTGCGATGTCGACGTTGTGCTCGGTGAGCAGCTTGAGCAGGTCCTTGTCAGGGGCGAGGTTGACCACGGCGCGATTGCCGTCGTTCTCGACGACCTGGGCGGTGCCGCGGTCGGGGGAGATCAGCACCCGCGAGATCTGGTTCTCCTGAACCGCCTCGACGAAATCGCTGTAACGGAGGCTTCTGGGGGCGTTGGCCTGATCAGGGCGACCCAGGAAAGCGGAGCCCACCGCAATCACCACGATCGCCAGGAGCACGTAGAGCCCTGCGTTGCGCCAGCGTTTGTTCAACCTGCCTGCTCCTGAGAGTTGAAGTAACAGAATGTTAACCGTCGCCGAGGCCCGTCAGGCGGACCGCAGCACCTCCACCACGCTACGAAAGGCGAACCACTCCGGGATCTCCTCACCGCTGCGCAGCATCTGCCGGAACTGGGTTCCGCTCAATTTCTTCACATGCAACCCCCTCGCCTGGGCGTGTTCGGCCGTCACGTAGCCCTCCTCTTCGGTGTACACCAGGTTCAGTGACGGCACCGTCTCCATGCCCAGCTCCGGCGCGTTGTCACGGGCAAAGTCCTGGGCGTCGTAGGGACCGTAGAAGTCCTCGCCGCTCAGGGAGCTCTTGCAGCCCGCCATGTCGCGGCCGATGATGAAGTGGGTGCAGCCGTAATTCTTGCGGATGATCATGTGCTGCAGCGCCTCCCGAGGCCCCGCCATGTGCATCGCGTAGGGCAGGTAGGCCCAGCGGATGCGTGGGTTGGCCACCTCCGCCGCCAGTCGCTCGTAGGTCTGGAAGCGCACTTCCCCGGCAATGTCGTCCTCCTGGGTGGGACCGCAGGTGGGATGCACCAGCACCACCCCCGACTCACTGACGTTCGTGGCGTGGAGCGCGCGGGTGAACAGCTCGTAGTGGGCCCGATGAATCGGATTGCGGCACTGGAAGGCCACCACATCCTCCCCATGGGGCAGTTCGGCGCGGACCTGGGCGGGGGTGCGGCAGGGGAACACCCGCCGGGGCAGCTCAAGGCCCTGCAACGCGCCGCCCAGGTAGTAGCGCCCCCGCTCAGTGGCGATCATGCGCACCGCGGGATGCTCCAGCGAGGTGGTGCCGTAGCAACCTTTGGCCTCCTTGACCTTGTCGGGCTCCCAGCGGCTCTCCACCGTGAGCACCGCCAGCTCCTGCCCCTGGTAAGTGAGCAGCAGCCTCTGCCCCACCGCCACGTCCTCCTGGTCGGTGTCGAACACGATCGGCAGCCCGAACAGCAGCCCTGAGGTGGTGCGGTATCCCGCCACCACGGCGTCGTAATCCTCCTGGTGCATGAAGCCCAGCAGC
>NZ_JAHLZB010000049.1:0-140685 GCF_025128255.1 Synechococcus sp. CS-205 | reverse complement strand
GGCCACGTTGGAGAGCCGGCTGGAGGAACTGGGAGTGCTGCGATCGTTCTCGCGGCCGCGCGTCAGCAACGACAACCCCTACTCGGAATCCCTGTTCCGCACGGTCAAGTACCGGCCCGACTACCCCAGTCGGCCGTTTGACAGCAAAGATGAGGCCTGCGAGTGGGTGGCGGCGTTTGTCGACTGGTACAACCACCGGCACCGCCACAGCGGCATCAAATTCGTCACGCCCCATCAGCGTCACAGTGGAGCCGCCAAGGCCATTTGCCAGCAGCGAGCCGAGGTCTACGAGAAGGCCCGCCAGACCAATCCAGCACGCTGGAGCAGAAGCACCCGCTGCTGGCGTCAACCCGAAGAAGTGTGGATCAACAAGCCATCAGAGGAACCAGATCCGATCCTCGCGCTACCATTAATCGAGGCCGCCTGAATGGCAGCCAAGGAGTGACACCTTCCCTGAAAGTCACCGGTAATATATGGTGATGTACGCGAAGAACTGAAGGTGGTTGAGCGTCTTAAACAGGAGTCTGAACTAGAAGATGCCGCCAGCCACTTAGCCATTGCAAAAGCAATGCTACTAGGCAGACTAGATAAGCTTGTGCCAAGAGCCTCGAGGAATCTGGCTAGTATTGATAGGGTCTTGAATAAGAGCTCGGGAACTACGGGCATAAATGGCTTTGGCTATGTTTCGCAATACCTAGATATTCTGAGGGGCTTATCGATTGCATCTATGCTTCAAATACCACTAGAAGACTATGGCTTCCTTGAAAGCAGCTTGCCGCACGTCTCAAAGACAATGAACGGACAGTGGCATGCTACCTATACACGAATGCCATCTTTTACAGATGAAGATATTCAAAGAATGCTTTCAGTGGTTGTTGAGTTAAGCACCAGAATGACCCGTCACTTCAATTCGTAAGCGCATGCAAGCAAGCCTAACATCCAGATCCAAAAGACGGGAGCCTAGGCTGGCGTCTATGCCAAGATTCTTACCCGCTTCTGATCTGGGCGTTGACAGCACGAACACCTCCATGGCCGAATTCACTGACAACCTGGCCGTCCTGATTGATCATCGACACAATGGATCTTCTGCACTGATGCCGTCCATACCGGCAGAGTGGCGATTGCGCCCGGACAAATTGCGCCCGGACAATGGGTGAAGCACTCAGAGCAGGTTCGCCGCCAGCTCCGCCAGGGGGGAACGTTCGCCCTTGAGCAGGGTCACATGGCCCGCCAGCCGCTGGCCCTTGAAACGCTCCACCAGCCAGGTGAGGCCGTTGCTGTCCGCATCCACGTAGGGATTGTCGATCTGGTAGGGATCACCGGTGAACACGATCTTGGTGCCTTCCCCCACCCGTGTCACGATCGTCTTCACCTCATGGGGCGTGAGGTTCTGCGCCTCATCCACCACCATGTACTGGCGCGGGATCGAGCGGCCGCGGATGTAGGTGATCGCCTCCACCTCCAACAGGCCCATCCCCTTGAGATCCGACCAGTTGTTGCGCGGACCCCGGCTGGAACGCAGGCTGCCCATCGGGGCGTCCTCGCCACCGAGCAGGTAGTCGAGGTTGTCGATGATCGGCTGCATCCACGGGCCCATTTTCTCCTGGAGATCACCGGGCAGGAAGCCGATGTCCTTGCCCAGGGGAATCACCGGCCGGGTCACCAGCAGACGGTCGTAGAGGTGATCATCGGCCACCTGATGCAGCCCGGCGGCCAGGGCCAGGAGGGTCTTGCCGGTGCCGGCCTTGCCCACCAGAGTGACCAGGCTGACGGCGGGATCCAGCAGCAGGTCGAGGGCGAAGGTCTGCTCCCGGTTGCGGGGGCTCACCCGCCCCAGCTTGTTCCGCGTCACCTTCTGCAGGGGCCGCAGACCCGTGGCGGTCCCATCCGCCCGCGCCAGCAGGGTATGCTGGGGTTGCAGTGCATCCACCAGGGTCACCCCTTCGTTGGGCAGCAGCGGTGGCTGGGGAGGCAACCGAGGCGGCAGCTGGTCCAGGGCCAGGGATCCCTGGTGGTGCAACTGGTCGATCTGCTCTGCCGTCACCACCCACGAGCTGAAGCCCGGGTACAGGTCGGCGATCGCCACCTTGTCGGTGCTGTAGTCCTGGGCGATCAGGCCCACCGCATCAGCCTTGATGCGCAGGTTCGTGTCCTTGGTGACGAGCACCACGGGGGGATGGTTGCCCATCACGTCCTGGAGGCGCTGCTCCAGCGCCACCGCCAGGATGTTGTTGTCACCGTTGCCGGATTTCAGCTCCGGCGGCAGCTGGGCGAGGGTTTCGCTGCGGCAGAACACCACCTTCAGCAGGCCGTGGTGCTCCGCGTTGATCTCCACCCCCTCGGAGAGGTTGCCCTTGGCGCGCAGCTCATCCAGCAGGCGGGAGGTCTGGCGGGCATTGCGGCCCCTCTCGGAGGAATCCCGCTTGAAGCGGTCGATCTCCTCGACCACCTCAATCGGGATCACCACCGTGTTGTCTTCGAAGCGGGTGATCGCCAGTGGATCGTGCAGGAGCACGTTCGTGTCGAGAACGAAGGTCTTCTTCACCACCCGCGCCACAATGGCCAGGCATCGAACCTAGGCCGCAGCGGTGTCCACCCCACCAGCACCGCAAACCGGGCACGGCTTACGCTCCCGCTGACTTCGGCGCCCCTGCCCCTTGCCGTCCCTGCCCCCAACGCTCTGCGCGCTGCTTCTGCTGGCGCTGCTGTTCGGCCTCACCCTGCTTTGGCTGGAGTTGCGCCACCGCCTGCGGCCGGCCTCGCCCCTGCGGCTGAGTTCGGGCCCCTGGAGCACCCGCTGGACCGATGAGGGCTCGGTGACGTTTGAGGGCAGCTTGCGCATCGACAATCCCCATCACCGCATGGAGGTGATGGTTCCCGAGCTGGAGCTGCGCGCCACCGTGCTCGGCCGGGAAGACCTCTCCCACCTGCGCGTGGCCAGCAGCGTCGTCGCCGATCACCCCGACGAGTCGAGTCGGGCCGATGGCTACTGGGCGGCCTACATCGTGAAGGGCCACAAGAGCACCCAGGTCAGAGCCACGGTGCGCATCAGCCTGGCGGGTGGAGCCAACGCACCGAGCCCGGAGGAGCGCCACACCCTCCTGCAGGAATTGCTCGACACCCTCTGGCTGGAGGTGGTCTGGGTGAATTACGGACCCTTCGGGCGCCTGGAGCGGCGCCAGGGCTTCCTGGTGCCGGTGCGCCATCCCCAACCGCGCGATCCGGCCACAGCGGCCTGGCGTGAGGGGGACGGCTGCCAGGTGTTGCCGGTGCCCACCCATCTGCTGGGGGTTCTCGATGATCCCGCCGATGTGCTGCGCCGCTACGCCGGACCCGTGCTGCGCTCCGGCGACATCCTCACCATCGGCGAGACCCCCCTGGCGGTGATCCAGGGCCGCTACCAGCACCCCGCCATGGTGGAGCCCTCCTGCCTGGCCCGGCTGCTCTGCCGCGTCTTCCATCCCACCAGCAGCCTGGCCACGGCCTGCGGCCTGCAGAGCCTGATCGATACGGTCGGCCCGGCGAGGGTTCTCTGCGCCTGGCTGGCCGGCAGCCTGATGAAAGTGGTGGGCAGCAAGGGGGGCTTCTACCGGCTTGCCGGTGACCAGGCCCGCCTGATCGACGACATCACCGGCACCACCCCTCCCTATGACCAGACGATCGTGCTGGGTCCCGACAAGCCCGAACGCTGCTGTCAGGAGCTGGCTCTGGCCCTCGGCGTGCCCGTGGCCGTCGTCGACGTCAACGATCTGGGGCGGGTCAAGGTGCTGGCCTCCAGTGCCGGCTGCGACGAGGACCTGCTGCGGCGTGCCCTGCGTCCCAACCCGGCGGGGAACGCCAACGAACGCACACCTCTGGTGCTGGTGCGACCCGCCTGAGGCCTGAGGAGACCTGTCTCGTCCCGATACAGTTGATCATCAGCGGTCGTTCCGTGCGTCACCCCACGCCAACCCGATCCCCTGGTGGTGATCCACTCGCCGCCGGCGAGGAGGTGCAGGTCGACCCCCTGCAGGGCTGGATGCTGCCGCACCTGCAGGATGCGGCCGTTCTCGATCTGCAGCCCCTGCTGCAGAAAGCCCTGCTGCTGCAGACCCCGGAGCGACTGCTCAGCAGCCTGGTGCGGCGTCCGCCCCTGGCCCCTGAAGTGCTGGTGGCCCACCAGGGCGGCGATCGCCTGCTCGGCCTGGGGGTGGTGCGGCGGCTCAACCGCAGCGGCAGCTGCTGGGGGGTGGAGGAGCTGCGGCTCTGCCGCCAGGCCCTGAGCGAGCCGGGATCCCCAAGCCCGCGGCAGGTGGAGGGGGCCCTCCTGCGCGAGGCCCTCCGCCGTTGCCCGGGGGCCTCGAGCTGGATCACAAGGGTTCCCGCCGGCAACCAGGATCGCCTGGCCCTGCTGCGCGAGCAGGGGTTCCAGCCATTGCTCCTGGAAACGCTCTGGTATTGGGATCCAGATCCCATCGAATCCGGCACCGCCCCGCCGGCGAGCACCCTGCCAGGCGGTGAGCTGCAGCTGCGGCCCCTCAATCGCCGCAGCGCTCCCCTGCTCTGGCACCTGGAGCAGGCCACCTGCCCGGCCCGGTTGCGGCAGCTGCTGGATCGCCGCATCGAGGATGTGCTCGATCAGAGCGAGGGCCATGGTCTGCTCTGGGTGGATCCCAGCCGCCAGCAGGCCGTGGCGGCCGTGCGGCGGCTGCGGTGCCGCAGCCTGGGTCCGCCGGAGCTGGAGGTGACCCTGCACCCCGGCTGGGCCCATCTCTATGGCCCCAGCCTGGCCGGCCTGGTGCGGCAGCTGGCCGGCGGGATCTCCCCCCTGCGGCTGCGCAGCGACAGTGACGACCATGAGCGGGAACACTGGCTGAGCCAGCTGGGAGCCGTGGCGGAAGGGGAGGAGCTGCTGATGGCCCGCAGTGTCTGGAGGCGCCAGGGGTCGCGGCTGCTCAGCCGCCAGTCCTGGCGGCTTGACACGGTTCTCGATCCGTTCAAGCCGCGCCGCAGGCCCGTTCCCACCCCCCTGCAGCGCGGGGTGGGAGGCCACCATGCCCCCCAGTCTCTCGGCACCGAGCGGTGAGCCGCCAGGCGCCTCCGCCCCGCTCGGTGCTGGCCCTCGACGTGGGTCGTCGCAGGATCGGACTGGCGGGCTGCGATCCGCTCGGCCTCACGGTGACCCCCCTGCCCCCCCTGGGTCGGGGAGCATTTTCAGCGGATCTCCAAAGGCTGCGCCATCTGGTGGCGCAGCGGCGGGTCCAGGCCCTGGTGGTGGGTCTTCCCCTTGATGCCAACCAGCAGCCCACCCTTCAGGCCAAGCACTGCCGCCGCTACGGCGAGCGCCTGGCCCTGGCCCTTTCCTTGCCGTTGGCCTGGGTGAATGAACACGGCAGCAGCTGGGAGGCCGGCGAGCGTCACGGGCTCCACGGCGACCGCAGCGGCCAGCTCGACAGCGTGGCGGCGGCCCTGCTGCTGGAGCAGTGGCTGCACGAGGGACCAGAACCCCATCCGGTCAGGCCTGCGACACCGAATCTCGACCGGCCGGCAGGCGCTGAGACATTCTGATGGGACCTGCTGATTCCCCATGAGTGCCGAAGGACCGTCGATCACAGGATCCGGTGACGTACCCACGGTGCTCGTTCGTGATGGCCAGAACCGCCAGCTGCTCTGCTTCCTCGAGCAGCTGATCCCACTCGATGGTCACGACTATGCCCTGCTCACGCCGGTGGACACCCCGGTGTGCCTGGTTCGCATGGCCGAGGGTGACGACGAGGAAGACGAGGTGATCGAGGAGGTCAATGCCGCTGAGTCGATCCTCACCGTGGCCGATGTGGTGCTTCAGGAGCACGACCTGACCCTGGTGCGCTCGGCCGTGACCCTGACCGTGAGCGGAGAGCTGGAGGAACCCGATCCCGATGACCTGGAGGACGACCTCCAGGGGGAGGGCGACGGCGACGAAGAGACCGATCTCTACGAAATGTTGATCCAGTTCCGCGCCGAAGACCGCGAATACGGGCTCTACATCCCCCTCGATCCGTTCTTCGTGGTGGCCCGGATGCAGAACAATGAAGCGGAGCTGGTGGAAGGGGAGGAATTCGAGCGGGTGCAGCCGCGCATCGAAGCCGAGCTCGAAGACCGGGAGATCGTTGGGTGAAGCTGCAGCATCTGCTCCGTCCTGACTGGGTCCTGACCACGACCCTGGCCCAGATGCCGTTGCAGGACCTGCTCGATCGAGGCATCCGGGCCCTGGTGCTGGATGTGGACCGCACCCTGCTGCCCCGCCGCCAGTCGGAGATGCCCCAGGTGATGGAATCCTGGCTGCGGCAGGCCAAGGACAACCTCCGACTGCATCTGTTCAGCAACAATCCCTCCCGGCGGCGGATCGGGGCGGTGGCCCAGCGGCTGGATCTGCCCTACACCACCTCCGCCGGCAAACCCCGCCGCAGTGCCCTGCGGCGGGTGCTGGCCGACCTTGCCCTCCCCCCCGAGCAGGTGGCCCTGGCCGGCGATCGCCTGTTCACGGACGTGCTGGTGGGAAACCGCCTCGGCCTGTTCACCGTCCTGGTGAAACCGCTGGGTCCCGAAGGGCAGCCCTGCCCGGAGGATCGCCTGCAACGCCTTGAAGTGAGCCTGGCGCGGATGGTGGGCACCGAATGGAGCCGATGACCGCCCCGATGACCGCTACGACCTCCTCGAAACGCCGCGTGGTCAAGGTGGGCACCAGCCTCCTGCGCGGCTCCCAGGGCCGCGACACCGAGGCCGTGATCGCCGGCCTGGCCGCCAGCCTCAGCCGGCGACGTCAGCTGGGAGAGTCCATGGCGCTGGTCACCAGCGGTGCCGTGGGCCTGGGCTGCCATGCCCTCGGATTCGTGGAGCGTCCCGAGGACGTGGTGGCCCTCCAGGCCGCTGCCGCCGTGGGCCAGGGCCGGCTGATGCGGCTCTATGAAACCGCCTTCGCCCGGCATGGCAGCGCCGTGGCTCAGGTGCTGCTCACCCGGGGCGACCTCGCCTCCCGCCGGCGCTACCAGAACGCCTGCCGCACCCTGGAGCAACTCCTGAGCTGGGGCGTGGTGCCGGTGGTCAACGAGAACGACACCCTGGCCACCGACGAACTTCGCTTCGGCGACAACGACACGCTCTCGGCCCTGGTGGCCGTGGCGATCGGCGCCGATGAACTGCTGCTGCTCACTGATGTGGACAGCCTCTATTCCGGCGATCCCCGCAGTGACACCAGTGCCCGACCGATCGAGGAAGTTCGGGATCTGCAGGAGCTGGAGCGCCTCAGCGGCGTGGCCCAGGGCGGCGGCCGCTGGGGCACCGGCGGCATGACCACCAAGCTGGCTGCAGCCCGCATCGCCACCTCCAGCGGCATCGCCGTGCGCCTGGCCGATGGCCGTGATCCTGCCGTGCTCGAAGCTCTGCTGGCCGGCGAACGCCTCGGCACCCTCTTCCGCCCCAGCCCCTGCCCCCTGCCCGACCGCAAGGGCTGGCTCGCCCATGCCCTGCTGCCCAAGGGGGACCTGCTGATCGACCCCGGTGCCGAGAGGGCCCTGCTCGAGCGGGGGGCCTCGCTGCTGGCGGTGGGCATCCGGGCGGTGAACGGTGCGTTCGAACGCCGCGATGCGGTGCGCCTGCTCTCCCTGGAGGGGCGCGAGATCGGCCGTGGCCTCTGCGCCCTCAGCAGCGCCGAGGTGGCCCAGGTGCTGGGGCTGAGCAGCCGGGCGGCCCAGAGCACCCTGGACCACGGCGCCGGCAGTGCGGTGGTGCACCGCGACCACCTGGTGCTCACCGCCCCGTCGACGGCTCCGGGCTGAGGGCCCGCCCTACGATCCGGCCACCGGCCGCGATCCTGGAATGCGCTTCAGCACCTTGCTCACGCACCTGAGCGAGCTGAAGGAGGCCAGCGCCAGGGATCTGGCCGCGGATCCCGAGCTGAGCACCGCCGCGGCGGTCGACCAGGCCGCGGCGGGGGAGCTGGCCTTCCTGGAGCCAGGCCACAGCCTGGCGGCAGCCCTCGAGGGCTGCGGCGCCGCAGCCCTGTTGCTGCCTCCCGATCCCGACCTGCAGCAGCTCGCCAGTGCCAGGGGCATCGCCTGGGTGGCCCTGAAGAACCCGCGACTGGCATTCGCCGAGGCGCTCGAGGCCCTTCATCCCCCCCGCCGCCTGCCACCGGGCATCCATCCCAGTGCCGTGATCGCACCAGGGGTCAGCCTGGGTCGCGAGCTGCACATCGGCGCCCATGTCGTGGTGGGCGAGGGCAGCGTGATCGGCGATGGCTGCACCATCCATGCCGGTGCCGTGCTCTACGACGACGTGCAGCTGGCGGAAGGCTGTGAAATCCATGCCAATGCGGTGCTCCACCCCGGCAGCCGTCTGGCCCGCGCCTGCGTGGTCCACTCCAACGCCGTGGTGGGCTCGGAAGGGTTCGGCTTCGTGCCCACCGCCAGCGGCTGGCGCAAGATGCCCCAGACCGGCCTTGTGGTGCTGGAGGAGGGGGTGGAAGTGGGCTGCGGCACCACCATCGATCGCCCCTCGGTGGGGGAAACGCGCATCGGTGCCGGCACCAAGATCGACAACCTGGTTCAGATCGGCCATGGGGTCGTCACCGGCCGCGGCTGTGCCCTGGCTTCCCAGGTGGGCATCGCCGGCGGCGCCATCCTCGGCGATGGGGTGATCCTGGCCGGCCAGGTGGGGGTGGCCAACCGGGCCAGGATCGGCGATCGCGCCATCGCCTCCTCGAAGTCGGGGATTCACGGCGAGGTGGCCGCCGGCGAAGTGGTGAGTGGCTATCCGGCCATCCCCAACCGGTTGTGGCTGCGCTGCTCAGCGGCCTTCAACAAGCTGCCGGAGATGGCGAAGACGCTGCGCCAGCTGCAGAAGTAGCCTCGCGCCCAGCACCTCCCCCACGATGACCAGCTACCGGATCACCCTGCTCCCCGGCGACGGCATCGGACCGGAGATCACTGCGGTCGCCAGGCGACTGCTCGAGGCGGTGGGCGAGCGCCATGGCTTCAGTCTCGCCTTCGATGAGCAGCCGATCGGTGGCGCCGCCATCGACCTCACGGGCGTCCCCCTGCCGGAGACCACCCTGGCGGCCTGTCGGGCTGCCGACGCCGTGCTGCTGGCGGCGATCGGCAGCCCCCGGTTCGATCCCCTGCCCCGGGAACAGCGGCCGGAAACCGGTCTGCTCGGCCTTCGCGCGGGCCTGGGCCTGTTCGCCAACCTGCGCCCGGTGAAGATCATTCCGGCCCTGATCGAGGCCAGCAGCCTGCGGCCGGAGGTGATCAGGGGGGTGGATCTGCTGGTGGTGCGCGAACTCACCGGCGGCATCTACTTCGGCAGCCCCAAAGGCCGGGTGGAGGCCGAAGGCCGTACCCGGGCCTTCAACACCATGGTTTACGCCGACGACGAAATCGACCGCATCGCCCGGGTGGCCTTCCAGCTGGCGATCGAACGCGGCGGCAGACTCTGCAGCGTCGACAAGGCCAACGTGCTGGATGTCAGCCAGCTCTGGCGCGACCGGGTGGAGCTGATGGCGGCTGAATTCCCTCAGGTGGAGCTCAGCCATCTCTACGTCGACAACGCGGCGATGCAGCTGGTGCGGGCGCCCCGCCAGTTCGATGTGCTGCTCACGGGCAACCTCTTCGGCGACATCCTCAGCGACGAGGCGGCGATGCTGACCGGCTCGATCGGCATGCTGCCCTCCGCCTCGCTGGGTGACGAGGGGCCTGGGCTGTTCGAGCCGGTGCACGGCTCTGCCCCCGACATCGCCGGGGCGGACCTGGCCAACCCGATGGCGATGGTGCTCTCCGCTGCGATGCTGTTGCGGGTGGGTCTGAAGCAGGAGGCTGCCGCCAGCGACCTGGAAGCTGCCGTCGACCGGGTGCTCAGCGCCGGCTATCGCACGGGCGATCTGATGGCCGAGGGCTGCACCCTGCTGGGCTGCTCGGCCATGGGGGAGCAACTGCTGGCGGAGCTCTGAGCAGCGGCGGACCGGCGACCTGCCAAACTCGTTTTCGCTTCTTTCTCCCCCTGCGCCGATGTCCAAGCGTCACCCGGTTGTAGCTGTCACCGGTTCCTCGGGCGCGGGGACCAGCACCGTCAAGCGGGCCTTCGAGCACATCTTCCAGCGGGAGGGGATCATCCCGGCGGTTGTCGAAGGCGACAGCTTCCACCGCTTCGAGCGCGGCCCGATGAAAGAGCAGATGGCCCAGGCCCAGGCGGCGGGGATCAACTTCTCCCACTTCGGCCCGGAGGCCAACCTGTTCGACAAGCTGGCCGAGCAGTTTCAGGCCTACGGCGAAACTGGTGGCGGTCAGAAGCGCTACTACCTCCATTCCGTCGAGGAGGCCGCTGAGCACAACGCCCGGCTCGGCACCAAGCTGGAGCCTGGTCAGTTCACCCCCTGGGAACCGATTCCCTCAGAGACCGACCTGCTGTTCTACGAAGGCCTGCACGGGGGCGTGGTGGGTGAGGGGTACGACGTCGCCTCCCTGGTGGACCTGCTGATCGGGGTGGTGCCGATCGCCAATCTGGAGTGGATCCAGAAGATCAGTCGGGACAATGCCGAGCGTGGTTACTCAGCCGAGACGATCGTGGACACGATCCTGCGCCGCATGCCCGATTACATCAACCACATCTGCCCCCAGTTCAGCCGCACTGACATCAACTTCCAGCGGGTGCCCACCGTGGACACCTCCAACCCCTTCATCTGCCGCAACATCCCAACCCCGGACGAGAGCTTCGTGATCATCCACTTCCGCAAGGGAGCTCGCGAGAAGTGGGGGATCGACTTCTCCTACCTGCTGCGGATGATCAACAACTCCTTCATGTCGAGCCCCACCAGCATCGTGGTGAACGGCGGCAAGATGGGCTTCGCGATGGAGCTGATTCTCACCCCGATCATTCACCGCCTGATCGAGGAGAAGAACAGACTCGCCTGAGCGATTAGGCTGCAGGGGCCGATCGGAATGGCTGAGGCCGATTACCTTCGCCACACCACCATCCTTCGACCCCGGTTCCTCGGCCGCTTCACCCGGCCAGGGACTGCGTCCAATGCCGTCCTTCAAGATCCGAGGGGCCTCGAATCCGGCCAATCCGCCGGTGCGCTGGGATCAGATCAACAGCGGCCAGGTGCTCAAGCAGGCGCGCCGGATTTACTTCAACTATGTGGAGCAGTGTCCGGCGGGCGTCGAGCCGATCGGGATCGTGCTCGAAAGCCGTGGGGGCCTCGGCCGGGTGGTGTTCGAACCCCCGGTGCTGCTTCCGGAGGAACAGTTCGTGCCCATGGAGCTGCTGCGGGGGCGCAATGCGGGCCGAACCCGCTCGATCCGTGGTCCCCAGCGCGGTTGAACCAATACCGTCCGCGCCGCTGCCATCATGCTTGTTGAGCCCGTCCTGGCCGCCAACGCCCAGATCCCCCTGCTGGTGGCCCTGCTCGGAGCCTGCGTCGGCAGCTTTCTGAACGTGGTCGCCTGGAGACTGCCGCGGCGGGAATCGCTGGTGGCGCCCGCCAGCCACTGCCCCCGCTGCGGGATCCCCCTGGCCTGGCACCAGAACCTGCCCGTGCTGGGCTGGCTGCTGCTGCGGGGCCGCTGCGGCCACTGCCGCGGCGGGATCTCCCCCCGCTACCCCCTGGTGGAACTGCTCTGCGCCGGGCTCTGGGTGGCCGCCCTCGAGGCCAGGCCCAGCGCCCTGGGGGAGGCACCGGCCTGGCTGCTGATCGGGGCGGGCTGGCTACTCATCAGCTGGCTGCTGCCGCTGGTGCTGATCGACGGGGACCATCTCTGGCTGCCCGAACCCCTCTGCCGCTGGGGTCTGCTGCTGGGCCTGCTGATCACGCTGGCCGCCGGCCTCAGCCAGTCGCAGGGCATCGCCCGCGCTCTGGTGTTCAATCACCTGCTCGCCGCCTGCCTCGGGTTGCTCGCCTTCGAAGGGCTCAGTGCCCTGGCCGAGCGGCTGATCGGCAAGCCCGCCCTGGGGCTGGGGGACGCCAAGCTCACCGCCATGCTCGGAGCCTGGCTCGGACTCAGTGGGATGGGACTGGCCGTGACCCTGGCGGTGTTCAGCGGAGCTGTTGTGGGCCTGCTGGGCCGACTGAGCGGACGGCTCGGACCAGGGCAACCGTTCCCCTTCGGTCCGTTTCTGGCCCTCGGTGCCGTGGCCGTCTGGCTGACGGGAGAGGGCTGGTGGATGCAGCAGTGGAGCCGATGGGGCGCCACCCTTTAATGGAGCCACCTCTCCTTTGCCAGGCCCCGTCCCGTGTCCCTGTTCGACTGGTTCGCCGATCGCCGCAAGGCCAACCCGGTCGTGCGCGCCACCCAGGAGGTCGAAGACGGGGATGGGCTCTGGAGCAAGTGCCCCGAATGCGGGCTGGTGGTGTACCGCAAGGATCTGATCGCCAACGCCAGTGTCTGCAGCGGCTGCTCCCACCACCACCGCATCGACAGCGAGGCGCGCATCCGGGTGATCGCCGATGAGGGCAGCTTCAGCCCGATCAACTCCGCGCTGGCCCCCACCGATCCCCTCGCCTTCAAGGACCGTCGCAGCTACGCCGACCGCCTGCGGGACACCCAGCAATCCACCGGGCTGCGCGATGCGGTGGTCACCGGCCACTGCCGCATTGAGGGGCTTCCCCTCTCCCTGGGGGTGATGGACTTCCGCTTCATGGGCGGCTCGATGGGGTCGGTGGTGGGCGAGAAGCTCACCCGTCTGGTCGAGGAGGCCACGGCGCTTCGCCGGCCCCTGATGATCGTCTGCGCCTCCGGCGGGGCCCGGATGCAGGAGGGCATGCTCAGCCTGATGCAGATGGCCAAGATCTCCGGCGCCCTGCAGCGTCACCGCCAGCAGGAGCTCCTCTACATCCCCCTGCTCACCCACCCCACCACCGGTGGCGTGACGGCCAGCTTCGCGATGCTCGGCGACCTGATCCTGGCGGAACCCAAGGCCCTGATCGGCTTCGCCGGCCGCCGGGTGATCGAGCAGACCCTGCGCGAAAAGCTGCCCGAGGGCTTCCAGACCGCTGAATACCTGCAGGAGCACGGCTTCGTTGATCTGATCGTGCCGCGCACCCGCCTGCGCAGCACCCTCGCCAGCCTGCTGCGGCTGCACGGCGTCAGCGCGCCGGTGGCGGCATGAGCGGCCTCCGCCCCCTTCTCCGCTCCGCCGTGCTGCTGATCGCGGTGCTGGGGATCACTCTGGGGGCCTGGCCCGGTGGGGCCGCAGCGGGGCCGGTGAACTGGCAGGAGGTGCCAGAGAGCTCGGCCGGCCGCCAGTGGTGGGACACCGGCAGCCTGCGGCTCAGCCGTGACGGGGAGCTCTCGGTGCTCACCCGCTTTCAGCCGGCCTCGGAGGATCGGGGTCAGCTCTACGTGATGGAGCTCGACTGCGATCTGCAGCTCTACCGGGACACCTCTGTGAACGGGCTGCCCCGCTTCGGCGCCGCGTGGCAACCCACCGGCGAGGATGACCTGATCAGGGCCGTTCTCGATCAGGCCTGCACGGCCGGCTCCGAGCTGCTGGCGTCCCGCTGATCCCCCGAGCTGATCCCCCGAGCTGATCCCCTGAACCCCGTGCTGCCATGACCCAACCCCTCCAGGTCGCGGTGGCCGGTCTCGGTTTCGGCGAGAAGGTGCACCTGCCTGCCCTGCGGGGCTGCCCCGGTACGGAGCCGGTGGCTCTCTGGCACCCGAGACAGGAACGCCTGGAGGCCGCCTGCCGTTCCGCTGAGCTTCCCGGCCACAGCACGTTCACGGCATTGCTGGAGGATCCAGCCGTGGAAGCGGTGGTGATCGCCACTCCCCCCGGGCCCCGCTTCAAGCTGGCCTGCGCTGCCCTTGAGGCGGGCAAGCATCTGATGCTGGAGAAACCGGTCGCCCTTCACGTGGAGCAGGTGCGGGAGCTCAGGCGGTTGGCCATCGAGCGGGGCCTGAGCGTGGCGGTGGATTTCGAGTACCGGGCCGTGCCGGTGTTCCAGCAGCTGCAGGCGCTGCTGCGCCAGGGGGTGCTGGGGGACCCCTGGCTGGTGCGCTTCGACTGGCTGATGAGCAGCCGCGCCGATCCGGGACGAGCCTTCAGCTGGTATTCCCAGCGCTCAGAGGGGGGCGGTGTGCTCGGCTCCCTCGGCACCCATGCCTTCGACACCCTGGAGTGGCTGGTGGGACCCGTGCGTCAGCTGAGTGCCAATCTGTCCACCGCCATTCACTCGCGTCCACTGACAGGCGGCCAGGGCCGCTTCAGCCCCGTTGATGCCGACGATGTGGCCCTGCTGCAACTGGACCTGGAGGCGCCTGGCGGGGCGTCGGTGCCGGCCCAGCTCAGCCTCTCCTCGGTGACCCGCGCCGGGAGGGGCTGCTGGTTGGAGTTCTACGGCAGTGAGGCCACGCTGATCCTGGGAAGCGACAACCAGGCGGACTATGTCCACGGCTTCCATCTCTGGCTCGCCCGCCCGGGGGAGTCCCCCCAGCCGGTGCTGCCCGACCCCGCCCTTGCCTTCGCTCGGACCTGGGCCGACGGCCGCATCGCGCCGGTGGCCCGGTTGCACGGCTGGTGGAGCGAGAGCGTGCGCGAAGGCAGACCGATGCTGCCCGGTCTGGCGGAAGGAGAGCGCAGCCAGCTCTGCTACGACCGGGCCCTTGAGGCCGCTGCCAGTGGCCTGCGCCAGAAGATCCAGAACTGAGACCGGAGCCCGTCGGGGCTGGCCAACAGGGGATCCACTAGACTCGCCCCCATCCTGCGTCAAGGTCCCGACGCCGGTGATCAGGCCTCCCCAGGCCGAACTTGACGCTCCACCCACACACCTCCAGAGGTTTTCCCCATGGCCCTCGTTCCGCTTCGGCTGCTCCTCGACCACGCCGCTGAGAACGGCTATGGCATCCCGGCGTTCAACGTCAACAACCTCGAGCAGGTCCAGTCGATCATGGAGGCGGCGCAGGAAACCGACAGCCCCGTGATCCTGCAGGCCTCCCGCGGTGCCCGTCAGTACGCCGGCGACATCTTCCTGCGCCACCTGATCATCGCGGCCACCGAAACCTATCCAGACATCCCGGTGGTGATGCACCAGGACCACGGCAACAGCCCCGCCACCTGCTTCGGCGCCGCCGCCAACGGATTCACCTCGGTGATGATGGATGGATCCCTGGAGGCCGACGCCAAGACACCCGCCAGCTACGACTACAACGTGGCCGTCACCAAGGAAGTGGTCGACGTGGCCCATGCCATCGGCGTAAGTGTGGAAGGCGAACTGGGCTGCCTGGGCTCCCTGGAAACCGGCAAGGGTGAGGCCGAGGATGGCCATGGCTTTGACGGCGCCCTCTCCCGCGACCAGCTGCTCACCGATCCCGCCGAAGCCGCTGATTTCGTGGCCAAAACCAAGGTGGATGCCCTGGCGATCGCCATCGGCACCAGCCACGGCGCCTACAAATTCACCCGCAAACCCACCGGTGAGGTGCTGGCCATCTCCCGGATCGCCGAGATCCACAAAGCCATCCCCAACACCCACCTGGTGATGCATGGCTCCAGCTCGGTGCCCCAGGAATGGCTCGACATGATCAACAAGTTCGGAGGAGCGATTCCTGAAACCTATGGCGTGCCTGTGGAAGAGATCCAGAACGGCATCAAGAACGGCGTGCGCAAGGTGAACATCGACACCGACAACCGCCTCGCCTTCACCGCGGCGGTGCGTGAGGCCGCCTACAAGGATCCTGCCAACTTCGACCCCCGCCACTTCAACAAGCCAGCCAGGGCCTACATGAAGAAGGTCTGCCTCGATCGTTATCAGCAGTTCTGGTGCGCCGGCCAGGCCAGCAAGATCAAGCAGCAGAACATCAACTACTACGCCGCTCTCTACGCCAAGGGTGCTCTCGATCCCAAAACGGCCGTCGCGGCCTGAGCCGGCTGGTCTGCTCCACCGATTCCATTGACCCGGGGGCCGTAAGGCCCCCTTTTTCATGCTCAGTCCTTCATGCTCACTCAGTCCGTGGGTTCCCTGCCATCGCTCGCTGATCAGAGGGCTGCCGGGCCAGGACCAGCATCAAGAGGGTTCGGCTCCTGCCCGGGGCCAGGGACGGCTAGGGCTTCGGTGGCAGGACTGGAGCGCCGCGGGTCGAGCAGGGCGTCGATCGCCTCCGCCAGGGTGGACTCCATGGCGATGCGGGTGCCATCGCTCACCACCACCCGGGTCAGGGTGGGCAGACCGCCGCGTCGAGCCTTGAGGTAGACCGGCTCCACGTACAGCAGAGCCTCGCCCACCGGCATCACCAGCAGATTGCCCTGCACCACCTCGGCACCCGAGCGGCTCCAGAGCCCGAACTGCTGGCTGATCCGCGGGTTCTGGTTGATCAGAGCCGTGATCTGCTCCGGACCCAGGATCGGCGTCTGGCTGGGAAATCGCAACTCCTCGAGCTTGCCGTAATTGGGGGCGTCGCTGCGGGCCGCCAGCCAGGCCACCAGGTTGGGTCTGGCCAGGGGGGTCAGCGGCTGCAGCAGCAGGAATTCCGGGGGCAGCTCGGGTCCCAGCTGGCCGCTGATGTGATACGGCTCCATCGGCACCAGCTCCGAGCCGTAGATCTCCTTGGGGATCTGCCACACGTCGTCTCCGCTGTAGAACACCGCCGGATCGGTCACGTGATATCTGAGCAGCTGGGTGGTCTGCAGCTCGAACTGGGGAAGCGGGTAGCGGATGTGGGCCTGGATGGCTGCCGGCATCGCCTCGAGGGGCCGGAAGAGTTCGGGAAAAAGCTTTTGCCAGCCTGCGATCAGGGGATCTTCTGGTTCCGCCACGTAGAGGGCCACATGCCCGTCGTAGGCATCCACCACGGCTTTGAGCGAATTGCGCAGGTAGCGCACATCCGAGCGGTCCGGCACCGGCGCGCTGTAGGGGTAGGTGCGGCTGATCGTTAAGCCGTCCACGATCCAGAACTGGTGCTGCCCCGCCTGGAAGGGCCCCGTATCCTCCCCCAGCCGCACCGAGACCAGGTAGGGCTCGGCCTCGAAGGCCACGAAGGGCACCAGCCGCCGTACCCGCTCACGCACCTCACGGCGCAGCAGCAGGCGGGTGTCGGACTTGAGCGCGCCGTTCACCAGCAGCCGAGGTTCCCGCAGGTAGAGCGCTGCCGCCATCCTGGCCGCCGGAATGCGCAGCGGCACGCCGGCACTGCCCCTGTAATGGGTGTAGGAATTCTCGTCGCCTTCGGGGAAATTGAACTCCCGCACCTGGGTGGGCGCCAGTGCATAGGGACCAGGCAGGGTGCCGAAGTAGAGGCTGGGCTGGCCCACGGGAATCGCCGCCTTCACCTGCTCGAGACTGATGTCCAGATCGGGGCTGCCACTGATGCGGCTGTCGGCGCCAAGGTCGCTGATGAAGAACTCGGGAAGACCGTCGGGGGTGCTGGTGTTCACCGGAGACACCGTGAAGCCCTGGCCATGGGTGAAGACCAGGTGGCGGTTCAACCAGGTACGGGCCGCGGCCTGCAGCCCGGAGCTGTCCACCTCCCGGGCGGTGATGATCACCTGCTGCTGCTGGGGTGGCTGATCCCCGGAAGCGATCGCATAGCGGTCCACCGCGGGCTCAGAGAAGCGGTAGAACACGCGCAGTTGCTGAAGCTGACGGTTGGTGGCCAGCAGCGGCTGGCTGTCCCAGAGGCGGATGTTGCGGATCGTCGCCTCGCTCTGCTCCAGATCGACGCGGCTGATGCGGTCGTTGGGATTGACGATGCGCGTGTTGATGCGATCGAGCTGGAAGGCCGCCCGGGTGGCGTCGATCGAGCGGGCCAGGTAGGGCGTTTCCCTCTCCAGCTCCCGAGGATTCACCACCAGCAGTTGCACCGCCGGCAGCAGCACCGTCTCCAGCAGCAGCACCAGCAGGAGCACCATCCCGCTCCCCACGAAAGTGCGGCTGCGCCAGCCCCGCTGCGGCAGGGGGAACACCAGCAGCAGGCCGGTGATCAGAGCCAGCACGGAGGCGATCGTGCGCAACGGCAGGGACACATGCACGTCAGCCCAGCCGGCCCCCGGCACACTGCCCAGGCTGCTGAGCAGCAGCTGATGACGGCCGAGCCAGAAACCGCCCGCGACGGCCAGGGCGAACAGACCCCACGGCAGGCGCAGGGCCTGCAGCTGGGCGGCACTGAAGCCGCCGAAGCGGCCGTCGCTGAGCTGGGGAGGACGCGCCATCAGGCCCCAGAGCGCTGCGGCCATGTGGACACAGCCCAGGCTCAGAGCGAGGGTGAGACCGAAGGCCAGGGCGGGGAATCGCACCAGGGCGAAACTCACGTCCGCCCCGAGCATCGGTTCACTCACCCCGGTGTCGGGAGCCAACAGGGCCAGGCTCCAGAAGCCCCAGCCCCTGGCCAGAGCCACAGCGGCGAAGGCGCTGGCCAGGGCGGAAAGCAGCCGCGGCGCGCGCTGAGGCGCCCGCAGCAGAACCAGCAGCACTGGCGGGGCGAGCAAAGCCACGGCAGGCCAGGAGAGGTCCGCCAGGGCCACCAGACCATGCAGGCGCTGCGGGTCGAAGGGATTGAGAAGGAGTCGCTGGGCCAGCCGCAGCAGCAGCAGCAACGGCAGCATCTGGGCGACCGCCAGCGCGATCAGCGTCAGCAGATAGGGCAAAGGGGCCAGGGCGAAACGGGGTCTCTCGCCGTCTCCGACCACGGGCCTGGCCCACAGCCATCCCACCCAGGACTGCAGTCCCACGCCCAGGGACAGCCCCAGGACGAGTCCCGCGCCCTGCAGCAGCCACCGACGCACGATCACGCTGCCCCAGCCGAACTGAGTGAACCACTGCCACTCCACCCAGCTACGGGCCGTCAGCAGAAGGGTGGTGGCGAGGGTGAGCACCGCCGCGGATACCAGCAACGGCCAGGGAATGCGCCGCAGTTGCCGCAGCATCGGTGGTGTCAGTTCAAAGTGACCTTAAGCAGGAAGGACACGCCAGGCGACCCCTCCACATAACCCGATCTCCAAGGTCGGCTTTTTGCTGGACTTTCAGACAGCGCTGTTAGCCTCCATGTTCAACGCAGGGTTTCACCGTGACGGCCACCCTTTCCCGCTCAGCCCTCTCAGGCTCCACCTTCACGGGCCTGCGCTGCAAGGAATGCGGCCACGCCTACGAGGCCAGCGCCCGCCATGTCTGTGAAGACGTCTGCTTCGGCCCGCTCGAGGTCGTCTACGACTACGACGCCATTCGCGCCCGCGTCAGCCGGGCCTCGATCGAGGCCGGCCCCACCTCGATCTGGCGCTACCGCGAATTCCTGCCCATCGAAGGCGACCCAATCGATGTGGGCACCGGTTTCACCCCACTGCTCAAGGCCAACCGGCTGGCCCGCCGCCTGGGACTCAAGAACCTCTACATCAAGAACGACGGCGTCAACATGCCGACGCTCTCCTTCAAGGACCGGGTGGTATCGGTGGCACTCACCCGCGCCCGCGAACTCGGCTTCACCACGGTGAGCTGTGCCTCCACCGGTAACCTCGCCAACTCCACCGCCGCCATCGCCGCCCACGCCGGCCTGGAGTGCTGCGTGTTCATCCCCAGCGATCTGGAGATGGGCAAGGTGCTGGGCACGCTCATCTACAACCCCACCCTGATGGCGGTGAAGGGCAACTACGACCAGGTGAACCGCCTGTGCTCCGAGGTGGCCAACACCTACGGCTGGGGCTTCGTGAACATCAACCTGCGCCCCTACTACTCCGAGGGCTCCAAGACCCTCGGCTACGAAGTGATCGAGCAGCTCGGCTGGCAACTGCCGGATCACATCGTGGCGCCGCTGGCCTCCGGTTCCCTGTTCACCAAGATCCGCAAGGGCTTCGACGAATTCATCAAGGTGGGCCTGGTCGACGAGAAGCCGGTGCGCTTCAGCGGCGCCCAGGCCGAGGGTTGCTCTCCGATCGCCCAGGCCTTCGCCGAGGGCCGCGACTTCATCACCCCGGTGAAGCCCAACACGATCGCCAAATCGATCGCCATCGGCAACCCAGCCGACGGCCCCTACGCCATCGATATCGCCAACCGCTCCAAGGGCTCGATCTCCGCCGTGAACGACCAGGAGATCATCGACGGCATCAAGCTGCTGGCCGAGACCGAGGGCGTGTTCACCGAAACCGCCGGGGGCACCACCATCGCGGTGCTCAAGAAGCTGGTGGAGCAGGGCAAGATCGACCCCGGCGAAACCACCGTGGCCTACATCACCGGCAACGGCCTCAAGACCACCGAAGCCGTGGCCTCCTCCGTGGGCGAACCGCTCACGATCGAGCCCCAGCTCGCCAGCTTCAATGCCGCCTGGGAACGGGCCCAGTCGCTGCATCGTGCCAGCTGGGAACCGATCGGCGTCTGAAGAGTCACCTGGCTCCGCTCCCCACCACCTTCCTTACCTTGCGGCTGCCGCCGCACTCTCCCCACCCGCCATGGCGATTCAGGTCCTGATCCCCACCCCCCTGCAGAAATTCACCGCGGATCAATCCAGCGTTGAACTCGAGGCCACCAGCGTCGACGGGCTGCTTCAGGCCCTGGAAGGCCGCTTCCCCGGCATCCTCGCCAGGCTCACCGACGAGAGCGGCAAGCTGCGGCGCTTCCTGAACGTGTACGTGAACAGCGAGGACATCCGATTCCTCGACAACCAGGCCACAGCCCTGGCCGACGGCGATGAGGTGAGCATCGTGCCCGCTGTGGCCGGAGGCTGATTCTGCAAGCCCACAACCGGTGGGTCGGCCTCCATAGGCTCTCCTCCACCATCCACAGCTGGATTCATGACCCAGGCTCCTGAAGCTCCTGTGGCCCTCCGGCCTGATGAAAGCGCTGTCCTGTCGATGGCGCCTGCGGGCAAGGCCCAGCTGTTCGACTACCGCCAGGCGGCCAATCCCGTGCGGCGTGGACTGACCGAGCCGATACCGGAAGGTCGCTGGGGACCCGAGCTGCACGCCAGCGGCCCCAGTGCGATCCTTCCTCTTGATCTCAGCCGTGAGCTTGGCTGTCAGGGTCCGGCCACCAGCCCGGCCCTGAGCGCCAGCTTCATCCGCATCCTGGCCGGGGAGTCGGTCGCCGCCGGTGCCAATGCCACCAGCTTTCTGTTTTATGTCTGGCGCGGCGCCGGACGCTGCCGGAGGCCGGCGGGCGCTCTGGGTGGAGGGATCGATCAGGCCTGGAGCCAGGGGGATCTGTTCGTGCTCCCCTGCGGCGAGGCCGCCCAGCTCGAAGCCTGTGAAGAGAGCGTTCTCTACTGGGTCCACGACGCGCCGCTGCTCAGCCACCTGGGGGTCAGCCCCGATCGTGCCCGCTTCGAGGCCACCCACTACCCCGGCGAATGGCTGCGCCGGGAGTTGGCCGCCCTGGCCGCGGATCCCAGCAGCGCCCGCAGCAACCGACTCAGCCTGCTGCTGGCCAACAGCGATCTTCCCGACAGCCGCACCGTGACCCACACCCTCTGGGCGATGTACGGGCTGGTGCCACCGGGAGCCGTGCAGCCCCCCCACCGTCACCAGTCGGTGGCTCTGGATCTGGTGATCGCCTGCGCACCGGGCTGCGCCACCCTCTCGGGGCCAGAGCTCAATCCCGACGGTACGATCCGCAACCCCGTGCGGATGGAGTGGGAGCCGGGTGCCGCGTTCGTTACACCGCCGGGCCACTGGCACGGCCATGTGAACGAAAGCGGTGAGGATGCCCTGCTGCTGCCGATCCAGGACGCCGCCCTGCACACCTACCTGCGCAGCCTCGACATCCGCTTCACCTGATCAGGCGTGGCCCGCCACGGGCAGGGCCGCTGTGGCGGAGCCGGACTCGACGCGAAGCGCTCCGGTGGATTCGAAGCGATCCACGATCGCCCGGAAGGCATCGCCTCCCAGGGTTTCCTGCTCGATCAACTGGTCGACCAGCTCATCCATCAGGACACGCCTGGGCCGAAGCAGGGCCAGAGCCTGCTCGAGCGCCTGCTCCGCAAGTTGCCGCACCTGAAGATCGATCTGGCGGCCGGTGGATTCGGCGTAGCTGGGGCGGGTGTGGATCAGATCGCGGCCCAGGAACACCTCACCCCCATCTCCCTCAAGGGAGACGGGCCCCAGGGTGGAGAAGCCGTAGCGGGTGACCATCTCACGACTGATGCGGGTGGCCATCTGCAGATCCCCCGAGGCCCCCTGGGTGATCTCACTGGGACCGAAGACCACCAGCTCGGCGGCACGACCGCCCATGACCACCACAAGCCGGGCCTGGAGGTAGGACTTGCTGATCAGTCCTGAATCGAGGATCTCCTCATCCGGCATGGTGCGGGCAAAACCGCCGACCCCACCGGAACGGGGCAGGAGGGTCACCTTGTCGAGCCTGTCGGCATGGGGCACCAGACAGCTGAGCAAGGCGTGGCCGACCTCGTGATACGCGATCAGCCGTTTCTTGGCGCTGTCCTGCAGGGGCGCCACCGCCAGGCCCATGGTGATGCGCTCAAGGGCATCACTGAGCGACTGATCATCGATGCTGCTGCGATGGCGACGGGCGGTGAGGATGGCCCCCTCGTTGAGAAGATTGGCCAGGTCGGCACCGGAGAAGCCAGGCGTGCGCGCCGCCCAGCTGCTCAGCGACACGGAAGGATCGAGGGGACGGCTGCGGGCATGCACCGCCAGGATGGCTTCGCGGCCACGTCTGTCGGGAAGATCCACCTGGATCTGACGGTCGAAGCGCCCCGGCCGGGTGAGGGCCACATCCAGCACATCGGGACGGTTGGTGGCCGCAATCAGGATGACCCCCGAATTCTGCTCGAATCCATCCATTTCGGTGAGCAGCTGGTTGAGGGTCTGCTCCCTCTCGTCGTTGCCACCACCGATGCCGGCGCCCCGCTGGCGCCCCACCGCATCCACCTCGTCGATGAAGATGATGCAGGGGGCCTTCTCCTTGGCCCGCTTGAACAGATCACGCACCCGGCTGGCGCCCACCCCCACAAACAATTCCACGAACTCCGAGGCCGCCATCGAGAAGAAGGGCACCCCCGCCTCTCCGGCGATCGCCTTGGCCAGCAGGGTCTTGCCGGTGCCCGGGGGGCCCACCAGCAGCACTCCCCTGGGGATCTTGGCTCCAAGAGCGGTGAAACGCTCCGGTTGACGCAGAAAGCTGACCACCTCCTGCAGTTCGGCCTTGGCCTCATTGATGCCGGCCACATCCTCGAAACGCACACTGACCGAGCCCTCCGGCTGCAGGCGGGGCTGGCTGCGGCCGAAGCCCATGGCCTTGTTGGCCACCTGGGAGGAGCGGCGCAGCAGCAGGGTGAGACCACCCAGCAGCAGCACCACCAGCAGCACGTTCACCAGCAGCCCCGCGGCGGCCTCGTCCTGGCGGTCATCGCGAACGGTGAGCGGAACGCTGCTCTGCTCGGCTGTGCGCAGCAGCAGCGAATCGTTGGCGAAGACGGGCACCCGGGCGCTGCGGCCGTCCTTGAACTCCACCTGAACCTCCCGCTGCCTGGGGGAGAGTTCCAGCTCCTTGACCGTGCCTCCGCGGATCAGGGAGAGGAGTTCGCTGTAAGTCGGCGGGGGGTCGGAGGGGCGCACCAATCGGCGCAGCAATCCTCCCTCCCCGGTCGGGGTCGGGGAATCGGAGGCCTCCGGCTGGGACGGTGCTGCGGCCAGGACAGCAGGATCACCCTCCGGCCAGAGAGGGAGCACCGGACGCGGGCTGCTCACAGGGTTCTGCTTCTGGGTGGAGCTTAGCGATTTGACGAAAGGCCTCACGAAGGCGGAAGATCTTTGTTTGGCTGATCGCTCGGGATGGCTGTTCCCAAGAAGAAAACCTCCAAAGGCAAGCGCAACCAGCGCCATGCCCATTGGAAGGCCAAGGCGGCGGTCGCTGCCCGCAAGGCGATGTCGCTCGGCAAGGCTGTGTTGAGTGGCCGGGCCCAGGGCTTCGTGTATCCGATCGACGAATCCGACGACGACGCCGAGAGCTGAGCACCGCTCTGTTCAGCAGACCGGTTCAGTGGCAACGGCCCAGCGCAGATCCCCTTCAGCGTCAGAGGATCACCCTTCGTCAGCCGGCCCGCTCCAGACACAGCGGCGCCGGCCATCCAGTCTGATCAGGGCGTCGGCGGAGAAAGCCCCGCCCGGGCCGGTCGCCAGCACCTCCTGATAGAGCTCCGGGGGAAGCGAGGCCAGGCTGGCCCGCACGATCGCCGCCACCTCTGCGGCCTGAAGAGCCTGTCCTGTGGAGCGGCGCTGATGGGCCTCCGCCTGCAGGCGCCAGCGCAGGGGCAGGCTCCATCTGCTGGGCCTGAGCAACCAGAGCCCATCGAGCTGCTCCCAGAGGGCCTGGTAAGCCTGCAACTCCCGGTCCCAGTGGGGCAACCAGGCCAGCTCAGCGGCACTCAGGCTGCTGGCCCACGCCGAGGCGGGCCGGGCGATCAACCGCGAGAGGACCGTTTCCCCCAGGGCACGGCAACCCACCAGCCAGCCCTCCAGCACCAGCACATCGACGGCCTCGTAGCGGCGCCAGCCGGCCCGATCCCCTTCGCCCCCCCGCAGACGCTTGTCGAAGCGGGGGAGCTGCAACGGCTCTCCCGAGCGCCAGCGCCTCAGGCACTCCAGCAACAGGGCCACGTCGTGGCTGCCGGGCGGAACCCGGCTCACCCCGAAGGGATTGCCAGCCAGCCGCTCGAGCCTCTGCTCCCAGGGCAGGTAGGCGTCATCAATCGACGCCACAGCCAGGCGCAGGCCCCGGCCTGGGGCAAGCCGCTCAAGCTGCCGCCCCAGGGTGGTCTTGCCCGCTCCCACAGGCCCGTTCAGCCCGATCAGCAGGGGGCGCGTGCCAGGGGCGCTCGCCAGCGTCGAGGCGCACCAGCTCAGCAAAGGGAGGGTGAGACCCCAGAGCAGGCTCGGGTGCGGCGGGACCTGCTCGGAGCCGAGACACTGCCGCCATTCCCGCTCCCAGGCCAGGGGGTCAGCCACACCGCAGCGAATCAGCAAGCGGTGGTAGGGCCCCGCCGGGACGTGCCCAGGCGTGGGGGGTGGCATCACGAGCCGAGCTTGAACCCTTCCAGCACCACGGCATAGACCACCCCGATGCGCAGGTTGTCGCAGAGCCTCCAGCCCAGGGAGGGCTCCCCTCGCACCCAGTGACTGCGCAGGCGAACCAACAGCTCCACCAGCACCACCAGCAGCAGCACCACCAGGGGGCGTGGCCCGACCAGATAGGACACGAAAGCGGTGACATTGTTGCCAGCAAACAGGCCGAGCAGCAGGGCGAGCAGAGACAGGCTGCGGTGGCGCCAACTGCCGCGCCATCCCGACCAGGCCGTGCGGGCACTGCTCTCGAGGGCCTGCTCAAGCCGGGTGGATTGCACGGGCAACGGGCTCATGGCGCTGGCAGCAACTGCTCCAGGTAGGAGAGCGTGATCAGGCCGCGGGCACAAGCGGGGCCGTGCAGCACGCCCACCGGGGCACCGGCCTCACCCAGGCCGTCCACCACGCCGGAGGCCGCGGCATAGACCGCAGGCGGTTCCTGAGAGGTGGCGGCACTGAGGGTCACCAGACAGGGCAGACCGGCCGCCGTGGCGGCCGCCAGCCCCGCCGGAGAATCCTCCAGCGCCACGGCCTGGGATGGGTTCAGCTTCAGGCGCTGCAGGGCCAGGTGGTAGGCCTCGGGGTCAGGCTTCTTGGCGCGCACATCCTCCCCGCAGATCCTGGGCGTCAGCAACTGGCTCTGGTCTCTGAGCTGGTTCTCCAGCAGGGCGGCCACCGCCTCACGACCACTGGTGGTCACGATCGCCTGCCGAAGCCCGGCCGCCCCCGCCGCCTCGATCAGACGCCTCACTCCAGAGCGCAGGCGCACCTCGCCAGCCTCCACCAGGGCGCGGTAGTGCCCCTGCTTGGCGTTGTGCAGGGCCTCGAGCAGCTCTGGGGCCGGCGCAGCTGCGCCTTGGCGGGAGAGAAACCAGTGCAGGCGCTCACGCCCACCGCTGATGGCCAGCAGCTTGATGTAGGTGCCCCGGTCCCAGTGCCAGGGAAGGCCATGCTGCTCAAAGGCTCGGTTGAAGGCGACCCGGTGGCCGTCAAGTTCGGTTTCGGCCAGGGTGCCGTCCACATCCCAGAGCAGGGCGCGCAGGGAACCCTGGACGACGTCAGCAACCATCACACCAGGCTAGGGGCTGGTTGTGAGGGTTCAGCAGCAGCCGGCTCAACCGCGGCAACCCGCTCAGAATGACCCCGCACGCCTGAGGTTCCCCTGCCCTTCGACCCACCTGAGCAACGCTGGCAACTGCCCTCGCCCCTTCCGGCAACGCCGGACGGGGCCACAGCCAGTGGAATGGCCGCCCTGGGCCTGCCGCCCGAGCTGCTGGCCGTGCTGCGCCGGCGGGGCTACGACAGCCCCGAGGCGATCGCCGAACTGCTGGAGCCCAGCGCCGCCCCCGATCCCCGGCAGCATTTCGCCGACCTCGAGCTGGCGGTGGAGCGCCTGGTGCGGGCCTGCGCCCAGGCCGAGCCCCTGGCGATCTGTGGCGACTACGACGCCGACGGCATGACCAGCACCGCCCTGCTGGTGGGGGTTCTGGCTCGGCTGGGGGCACGGCCGAGGGCCGCCATCCCCAGCCGCCAGGACGAGGGCTACGGCCTCAACGCCGCGATGGTGGAGCGCCTGGCCGGCGAGGGGGTGCGACTGCTGGTGACGGTGGACAACGGCATCGCCGCCCGGGAGGCCCTGGATCGGGCGAGGGATCTGGGCGTGGAGGTGATCCTCACCGACCACCACAGCCTGCCTGCTGAATCCCCGCCCTACCTGGCACTGCTGCATCCCGCCTGCACGCCCGAGGGTTCCCCCTACCGCGGCTTGGCGGGGGTCGGACTGGCCTATCTGCTGGCGATGGTGCTGGCCACGGAACTGGGCCGGGCCGATGCCACCGCCATGGCGCTGGACCTGTTCTGCATCGGCACGGTGGCCGACATGGCCCCCATGCTGGGGGTGAACCGGCGCTGGCTGCGTGATGGCCTCAGGCGCCTGCATGCTTCACCCCTGCCCGGGCTGCAGGCCCTCCAGCGACTGGCGGGCCTGGGGGAGGTGCCCCTCGATGCCACAGCGGTGGCGTTCAAGCTGGCGCCGCGCATCAACGCCGTGGGGCGGCTTGGGGATCCGGCCCTGGTGGTGGATCTGCTCACCACAGAGGACCAGGACCGCGCCCTGGCCCTGGCCCAGGAGTGCGAAGCCCTCAACCGCCAGCGGCGCGAGCTCTGCGAGGCGATCGAGGCGGAGGCGGTGGCGCTGGTGGAGGCCGATGGCCCCGAGCCCACCCCCTTTCTGCTGCTCGCCCAGACCCACTGGCATCACGGGGTGATCGGCATCGTCGCGGCCAGGCTGGTGGAGCGTTACGGCTTGCCGGTGGCACTGCTCGCCGGGGAAGGGGGCGGCCGGTTGCGGGCGTCGGTACGGGCGCCCAGGGGCTTCGCGGTCGATCGGGCCCTGGCCCACTGCGGCGCTCTGCTGGAGCGCCACGGTGGCCATCCCGCCGCCGGCGGCTTCACCGTGAAGGCCGAGCGGCTGGCGGATCTGCATGAGCAGCTCAACCAGCTGGCAGCCAGCTGGCTGGGGGACCGGGGCAGCGGCTCGCCGGTGGAACCGGAAGCCTGCCTGGCCCTCAGCCGCATCACCCGCGGCTTCTGGCGCGACCTGCAACGGCTGGAGCCCCTGGGGGCAGGGCTGCCGGCGCCGGTGTTCTGGAGCAATGGTTGCCGGGTGGTGAGCCAGCGGCTGCTGCGCGGCGGGCACCTTCAGCTGGAGCTGGAGCAGCAGGGCAGCCGCCTGCGGGCGATGGCCTGGCGCTGGCAGGGGGAGGGCACGGCTCCCGAGCTGGTGGATGTGGCCTATCGCCTGCGCAGCGACAGCTGGCAGGGTGAGGAACGGTTGCAACTGGAGCTGGTGGGGCTGCGTTGCAGCGGCAGCGGGGATGTGCTGCTCAAGCGGCGGCAGCGCTCCTACTGGTGCCGCCGCCAGGGTGATGGCGTCCTGATCCGCAACGAGGAAGGCCGGGAGCTTCACGTGGAACTCCCGGCTGTGGATCAGCCGACCTACCTGCGCACACTGATCGAAGAGGCCGCTCTGGCTCTTGGCCTTCAGGCCTGAGCGGTTGATCAAGATCAACCGCCCGGTTCAGATCCCCAGGCGGATCAGAGAGCCCCGCGCTTGTAGAAGAGGATGAAGATCACGGCCGGACCCGCCAGGGTGACCAGGGCCAGCGCCAGAAAGTTGGCGATCAGATGGAAATCGATTCCCATGGATGCGGCGCTCGGATGTAAGGCGTTCCGGGAGACAGCGTACGAGTCGTGGAAGCCCCGGGCAGTGCTGCTCCCATGCCACTGTGACGGCTTGTCACAGCCGTTGGAGCCGATCGGATGGGAGCCGGACCCCACTGGAGCTGCATCAGCGGGTGCGGAGCCTGCTGCCGACTGGACCCGGAGCTAAGGGGCGAGGCCCTCGAGGTGCTCAGCGACGAGCAGCGGCAGCTGTACCTCTCGATGGTGGGAGCAGACGGCTGGTGCCGCTACTTCAACACTGGATCCAGAACCTGCCGGATCTATGCCGAGAGGCCCGACTTCTGCCGGGTGGGGGCCCTGGCCCGGCTGTTCGCCGTGCCCGATGAATGCGGCGAAGCGTTCGCGATCGCCTGCTGCCGTCAGCAGATCCGCGAGGAATATGGGGGGCGTTCCATTGTGATGCGTCGGTTCGAGCGGGCCACCCGGCAACCGGGTGGCCGCAGAGCGGCCCAGCCCGCCTCCGACCGCCAGAGCCAGCCATGAGCGACAGCGTCGACCCCAGTGCCAGTCCCCAGCCCGTGGTCCCGGAGCCAGGCTCAGAGCCCGCCGGTGAAGCGAGCGGCTTCGAAACCGATGGCGAAGCAACGGTGACCACGGAACCGATGGATTTCATGGCGGTGGCCCTCACCACCTTCACCACGGTCTTCCTGGCTGAACTGGGCGACAAGACCCAGCTGGCGGCTCTGCTGCTCTCGGCCGAATCCGGGCGGCCCGGCCTGGTGTTCGCCGGAGCCGCCCTGGCCCTGATCTGCTCCAGCCTGGTGGGGGTGTTGCTGGGCCGCTGGTTGGCCGCGGTGATGCCCGCCCAGCGCCTGGAGCGGATTTCTGGGGTGCTGATGGTGTCCCTCGGCCTCTGGCTGGGGGGGCAGGCCAGCCTGGGCCTGCTCCAGCCTGCTCTGACCTTGCCCAATCCCTGAGATCCCCCCGGTCCAGCCATGCAGCTGCCCCTCCTGGCCTCCACCTTCCTGACGGTGTTCGTGGCCGAACTGGGCGACAAGACCCAGCTCACGATCGTGACCATCAGCGGCACCTCCAGCAACACCCTGGCGGTGTTCCTGGGCAGCGCGGGGGCCCTGGTGCTCGCCAGCCTGCTGGGAGCCCTGGCGGGGGGCTCGCTCTCCAGCCTGATCCCCCCTGATGCCCTGCAGCTGGCAGCCTCGCTGGGCTTCCTGGTGATCGGTCTGCGGCTGATCCTGCGCTCCGGAACCGACGCTCCGTAAAGTTGTTGTCGGAGACATCGATGCCCCGGGGCTTCGCTGCATGCCCCTGCCGGCTTCCTGCCGCGCGCCTCACCTCCAACTCCGCGTTGTCTGTTCGATGAAGTTCACGGTCGCCCATCTGCTCGACCAGCTCCCCGCCGCCGATGCCCTGCCGGTGGCCAGGCTCGAGAAAGCGCTGGGCCTGAGCCTCAAGCCGGACAAGTCCCAGTTGCGCATTGCCCTGGAGGGTCTGAGCCGGCTGGGGGTTCTGGTGGAAACCGAGGACGGCATCCAGCGGCGTCAGGACGACACCCTGATCGAAGCCCGTCTGCGCTGCTCCAGCAAGGGCTTCTGCTTTGCTCTGCGCGAGGATGGTGGTGAAGACATCTACATCCGGGATCACCAGCTCAACCACGCCTGGAACGGCGACCGCGTGCTGGTGCGCATCACCAGGGAAGGGGGGCGCCGCCGCTCTCCCGAAGGGGGTGTCCAGTGCATTCTCGAGCGGGCCACCACTCACCTGCTCGCCCAGGTGGAACAGCAGGAGGACCGGCTCCTGGCCGTCCCCCTCGACGACCGGCTGCTGACGTCGGTGGAGCTGCCTGGCTCTGACGCCAGCTACCTGGATCCCGAGAAGCAGTCGGTGGTGGAGGTGCTGCTCGACCGCTATCCCGTGGCGCAGTTCCCACCCCTGGGCCACGTGGAGCGGCGGCTGCCGATCAATGGCGGTGAGGAAGCCGATCTCGATCTGCTGCTCACCAAGCACGGACTGCGCCAGCGCCCGGCGGCCCCTCGCTCGAGCCTGAAGGCTCCCGGCGAGAAAGGCCGAACCGACCTGACGGCCCTGCCCACCCTGGTGCTCAACAGCTGGAGTGGTGCGGACGCCCCCATCCTGCCCGCCATCTCCCTGGAGGAAGGCGAGGAGGGCCTGAGGATCTGGGTCCATGTGCCTGCCCTGGCGGAGCGGCTCACCCCCGGCGGCAGCCTCGATCTCTGGCTGCGGGACCAGGCTGAATCCATCTGCCTCGGCCGCCGCTGGCTGCCCATGCTCAGCCCGGCCCTCGGCAAGGTCGCCGCCTTCAAGCCCGGTGAGGTGCAGTCCGCCGTTTCGGTGGGCCTGCGTTGCAACGACCAGGGTGAACTGAGCGATTACCGCTTTGCGCTCACCAGCATCAAGGTGGACGCGGTGGTGGATGACGGCGCCCTGCAGGCCCTGGCGGACCGCAAGCCCAAGGCCCGCACCACCCCGGCGGCACTGAAGCCGATCAAGGATCAGCTGCCCCAGCTGGAGCGGCTGGTGGAGATCACGGCGCTGCTGCGCCAGCGGCGGCTTGAGGCCGGATCCCTGGAGCTCGATCTGCCCCGCCCCAGCCTGGAGGCTCTGGGAGACCTCTGCATCCCCGCCCCGGAGGAGCGTCGCCATGGCTGGATGGTGCAGCTGCCGGCCCACCGACCCACCGCTGTGCTGCGCGAGCTGGTGATCCTGGCCGGCCGCGCCCTCGGTTCTCACTTGGCAGCCCTCGGGCTGCCGGCCCTGTTTGCCGTCAACCCTGCGGCGGAGGGCTCCGAGATCAATGAGGTGGCCAAGGCGGCCCTCGGGCTCGACATCCCTGTGGAGCTGAGCGACGACGGCAATGCCCCGGCCGCCCACGACCTGGTGGCCATCTTCGCGGCCACCGACCGCAGCAGGGTGCTGCAACGTCAGCTCAGCGACGTCATTCCTCCCATCCAGCTGAGCGCCACGGCGGAGGCCCATCAGTTGGCCTGCGAGCCGGCCGCTTACGCCCCTTGGTGCCTGCCCTCCCTGCACTACGCCGATCTCTGGAACCAGCAGGTGCTGGTGCTGCTGCTCACCGAAGGCAAGGACCGTCCCAGTGTGCGCCACAAGACCAGGGTCGACCTGGCCAGCGCCAGCTGCCACGGCACGATCGACTGGCCGCTGCTCACCCCCACCCAGCTCGCCGAGCTGCAGCAGGGCCGCAGCGATGCGATGGTGCAGCGGCTCAACGGCCGGGCACGCTTTGCGGCCGACGTGGAGGCCGACCTGGTGGCCATGGCCCAGGCCCGGGCGGCGGAACCCCTTGTGGGCCAGACCCTCACCGGGGTGATCAGCGGCGTGCAGAGCTACGGCTTCTTCGTGGAGATCCCCCCCTCCCAGGTGGAGGGTCTGGTGCACGTGAGTTCCCTGAAGGACGACTGGTACGAATACCGCTCCCGCCAGAACCGCCTGGTGGGCCGTAAGAACCGCCGCACCTACATGCTTGGGGATCAGGTGGAGGTGCAGATCCAGAACGTCGACGCTCTGCGTCATCAGATCGATCTGGCCGTGCTGCTGCCCGAAGGCGAGGAGGAGGGCATCGAGGACGGAGTTGCGGAGGCCAGCCCAACGGCGGACGCCGGCTCCGACGACCGGGGGGATTGAGTGATGGACCCGGTGGTTCTGGCGGTGTCGGGTGCCTCCGCCATGCCCCTGGCCGAGCGAGCCCTTCAGTTGCTGCTGGAGGCCGGTGAAACGGTCGAACTGATCGTCAGCCGCGGCGCCCTCGGGGTCTGGCTGGCGGAGCAGGGGGTGCGCATTCCGGCCGAACCCGATCTCCAGACCCGGTTCTGGCGGGAGCGCACAGGCACAGTCACCGGCTCGTTGCGCTGTCACCGTTGGAACGACCAGGCGGCGGCGATCGCCAGTGGCAGCTTCCGCACCCGCGGCATGGTGATCCTGCCGGCGAGCATGGGAACAGTGGGGCGCATCGCCAGCGGCGTGGCTCTCGACCTGGTGGAGCGGGTGGCTGATGTGCACCTCAAGGAGGGACGGCCCCTGGTGATTGCTCCCAGGGAGATGCCCTGGAACCTGGTGCACCTGCGCAACCTGACGGCCCTGGCCGAGGCGGGGGCTCGCATCTCACCACCGATCCCCGCCTGGTATCACCACCCCACCAGCCTGGAGGAGATGGTCGACTTTCTGGTGATCCGGGTGTTCGATGGCCTGGGCTACGACCTCGGCGCCCTGCGGCGCTGGGATGGTCCGGTGGCCGCCGCGGCCAGCCTCTGAGCTCCGCCTGCCGGTCTGTTTCGCGGACTGATCTCTCCTCTGTGCTGCAACGCCTCCTGCTTCTGCCTCTGCTGGCCCCACTGCTGGCCGTGCTTCTGGTGGCGGCCTTCAACCCCACCCCCCCCAGTCGCCTGCGGCTGCTGATCTGGACATCGCCGGCCCTGCCGATCGGGGCCTGGATGGCCCTGGCGGCCAGCGGTGGCGCAGCCCTCAGCGCTGGTCTGACGGCCCTGGCCCTGCAGCAATCGGGTGATCAGCCCCTGCGG
Source organism: Synechococcus sp. CS-205 (assembly GCF_025128255.1). NCBI lineage: Bacteria > Bacillati > Cyanobacteriota > Cyanophyceae > Synechococcales > Synechococcaceae > Synechococcus > Synechococcus sp. CS-205. The sequence goes on along the minus strand of NZ_JAHLZB010000049.1, from coordinate 107,923 downwards.
CGGCGATCAGTGCAACCCCTTGGAGCCCGCGATCGACGCGAATCTGAACCCTGGGAGGAGATGCCCGAGCCCGAGGCGAGGCGCCAGAGGCACCAGCCGCCCACGGATAGCGCCGGCCCCGAGCGGGGGCCCCAGGATCCGCCGCCCACCCTCTCAGTGCCGTTCCGGATCCTGCGCACGGGCAGCGGCGACGGTCCTGCCGGCCCCACCACCCCCGCGGCCACGCCCTCCACCAGCCCGGATGCCGAGGGCTGGGAGGTGCCCGCCAGCGACGACTGGTGAGGGCCCACCCCAGGGACCTCGAGCACCTCGGAGAAGCGGCGATGGAGTGCCGTGCGGGGATGCCTAAAGTCGGACCAGTGTTTCGAGCCGAGGCTCCATCCCGTGAGCGACTCCGCCAGCCCCGCACCGAAGCCTGCTCCGGCGGCAGCCAAGGTCAAGCCGCCGGCTCTGGAGGACAAGCCCTTTGCCGAGTTCATTCCCGAGATCTTCCTGCCGGCCCTGCTCAAGGCGATCTCAGCCTTCGGCGGTGCGACTCCGCAGCTGAGTTTCGTGCAGGCAGCCATGCCGGTGGTGGGCAGCTCCTGCTGGCAGGTCATGGGCACCTTCCCGGGAGAACGCCGGTTCTGGCTCTGCTTCACCGAGGCCAGCATCAGCTCCGCCAAAACCATCTCTCTGGCTGAGGGGGGCAGTGAGCCGAGCCTGCTGGAGTCATTCCTGATCGACGAGAAGAAGACGACCCTGCCCCTGCTGGTCTCACGGGTGGTCTCCCGGCTGAACAGCCAGAAGTGGCTGGGGCCCAACTGAGCCGCCAGGCCAAACCGCAACGACCACTCCACAGCTGCTTCACATCCGGACCGTGAGCGCTGAAAGCCCTCCTACGATGGAGAGAACACTCCGATGTTCTGCTCGCATGGTGCCCCCCGTCGCTGCGCCCACCGCCTCCCGTGGCACCAACGCCCCTGAAGCCCAGGCCTTCAAGGAGCCGGTGAAGGACACGATCCTCACCCCCCGCTTCTACACCACGGATTTCGAGGCGATGGCCGCCATGGATCTGCGGCCCAACGAGCAGGAGCTCGAAGCGATCTGCGAGGAGTTCCGCAAGGACTACAACCGCCACCACTTCGTGCGCAACGAGGAGTTCGACGGCGCCGCCGACAAGCTCGATCCCGAAACCCGCAAGGTGTTCGTGGAGTTCCTTGAGCAGAGCTGCACCTCGGAGTTCTCCGGATTCCTGCTCTACAAGGAGCTGAGCCGCCGGATCAAGGAGAAGAATCCACTGCTGGCGGAGTGTTTTGCCCACATGGCCCGGGATGAGGCGCGCCATGCCGGCTTCCTGAACAAGTCGATGGGTGATTTCGGCCTGCAGCTGGATCTCGGCTTTCTCACCGCCAACAAGGCCTACACCTTCTTCAAGCCGAAGTTCATCTTCTACGCCACCTACCTCTCCGAGAAGATCGGCTACTGGCGTTACATCGCCATCTACCGCCACCTGCAGAAGCACCCCGAAAGCAAGATCTTCCCGATCTTCAACTTCTTTGAGAACTGGTGCCAGGACGAGAACCGCCACGGCGATTTCTTCGACGCCCTGATGAAGGCCCAGCCCGACACCGTCCGTGGCCTGCAGGCCCGGCTGTGGTGCCGCTTCTTCCTTCTGGCGGTCTTCGCCACCATGTACGTGCGCGATGTGGCCCGCAAGGAGTTCTACGAGGCGCTCGGTCTCGATGCCCGCGAGTACGACAAGATGGTGATCGCCAAGACCAACGAAACGTCGGCCCGCGTCTTCCCCGTGGTGCTCAATGTGGAGCATCCCAAGTTCTACACACGCCTGGAGCGGATCGTCACCAACAACGCCGCCCTCAGCGAGGCCGAGGCCAGTGAAGCCCCGGCCCCGATCAGGGCCCTGCGCAAGCTCCCCTACTGGATGGCCAATGGTCTGGAGATGGCCAAGCTGTTCCTGATGGCGCCGATCCGCAGCGAGGAGTTCCAGCCTGCCGTGCGCTGAGGGTCAGCCTGGTTAGCCTGACGGTCCTCTCTGAACCGTCTTGCTCGCCACTCCCAATCCCTCACTCACGGCTTCCCTGACGGGCGACAGCCTTGACAATCGCTGGCGTGACCGGCTCGAGACCGTGCTGGCCGCCGGCGCTGCCGCCGGAGCCAGCCTGGTGGAGGTGTTCCTCGAAAGCACCGACCACATCGGTCTGCTGGCGGAGCAGGAGCGCATCACCAATGTCAGTCCAGCCTTCGGCCGTGGGGCTGGCCTGAGGGTGTTCCTGGGGGACCGCGACGGCTTCGTCTCCACCAACGACCTGAGCGAGGCCGGCCTGCTGCAGGCCCTCGATCAGGCCCTGGGCATGCTGGGGCTCACGCGCAGCAACCTCAGCGCCCACGGCTTCCACGGCCTGGCCTCCCTGCGCGACCACGGGGCCAGCAAGGAGAATTGGCTGCAGCATTGCCCCGGCCTGGAGGAGTCCACAGCGCGGCTGCTGGAGGCCACGACACTGCTGGATCACCATGGAGAGCATTTCCAGGCGCGCCGCAGCAGCTACGCCCGCGACTGGCAGGAGGTGCTGGTGGCCGCCAGCGACGGCACTTTCGCCCGTGACATCAGGCTGCACCAGTCGGTGGGGATCAATGCCCTGGCGGCCGACGGGGACCACCGCGCCAGCCTGGGGAGACGCTATGGCAGCTCGGGTCGCCCGGATGATCTGCGCCAGTGGGATGCCCAGGCCTCGGCGGTGGATCTCTGCGCCAGCGCACGATCCATGCTCTATGCCGACTACGTGGACGCCGGCACCTATCCCGTGGTGCTGGCCAACCGCTTCGGCGGGGTGATCTTCCACGAAGCCTGCGGCCACCTGCTTGAAACCACCCAGGTGGAGCGGGGCACCACCCCCTTCGCCGACAAGGTGGGCGACACGATTGCCCACGAGGCCGTCACCGCCGTGGATGAAGGACTCAGTGATGGGGCCTTCGGCAGCCTCTCGATGGACGACGAGGGCATGGAGCCCGAGCGCACGGTTCTGATCGAGAACGGTGTCCTGCAGCGCTTTCTCTCCGACCGCGCCGGAGAGCTGCGCACCGGCCATGCCCGCACAGGCAGCGGCCGGCGCCAGAGCCACAACTTCGCCGCCGCCAGCCGCATGCGCAACACCTTCATCGCCGCCGGCTCCCACAGCCCCGAGCAGCTGATCGGCTCGGTTGACCGGGGTCTGTATTGCAAGTCGATGGGGGGAGGCAGTGTGGGCCCCACCGGCCAGTTCAACTTCGCGGTGGAGGAGGGCTATCTGATCGAAGACGGTCAGCTCACCAAACCGGTGAAGGGGGCCACGCTGATCGGCGAGGCCAAGGAGGTGATGCCGCGCATCTCGATGTGCGCCAACGATCTGGAGCTGGCAGCCGGCTTCTGCGGCTCAGTGAGCGGCAGCATCTTCGTGACCGTGGGGCAGCCCCACATCAAGGTGGACACCATCACCGTGGGGGGGCGCTGATCATGGCCAACTCCACCAGCCTCCACGCCAGCGATCTGGCCGAGCAGCTGCAGACCCTGGCCTCAGAGCTGGGGGTGAGCCGCTGGGACCTGGGCGCCGCCTGCAGCACCGACACCTCGGTGCAGGTGGACCGGGGAGAGGCCAAACAGCTCAAGGGCGCCCAGCGCAGCTCGATCACGGTGCGGGCCTGGAACGGCGACGGGCTGGTGGGCATCACCAGCACCTCCGATCTTTCCCCCACCGGCCTGGCCCGTGCCCTCGGCGGCGCCCGGGACGCCAGCGCCTACGGCAATCCCGATGACACCCCAGGCTTCTCGCCCCTGGCAACGGCACCCCTGGCCCCGCTGGAGCAACCCCTGAGCGAACCCCGGGGCATCCTCGAGTTGCTCGAGACCCTCAAGCAGGCCGAAGCTGAGCTGCTGGGCCGCCATCAGGCCATCAGCACGGTTCCTTACAACGGTCTGGCCCAACGCAGCAGCCAGCGGATCTACCTCAACAGCGAAGGGGCCTGCCGGGAGCAGCAGCTGAGCACCGCCAGCCTCTACCTCTACGCCCGCGCCGAGGAAGACGGCCGCAAGCCCCGCAGCAGCGGCGCCGTGCGTCTGGCCTATGGCGCCGGGCAGCTGGATGTGGCCGGTTGCATCGAGGAAGCCGCTGAGCGCACGATCCAGCACCTCGACTACGCCCCGATCGCCACCGGCCGCTACACCTGCGTGTTCAGCCCCGAGGCCTTTCTCGACCTGATCGGCGCTTTCAGCAGCCTCTTCAATGCCCGCGCCGTCCTTGATGGGGTCAGCCTCAGCCAGCGCGACTCGCTGGGGACTCAGCTGGCGGTGCCCTTCCTTTCGATCCACGACAACGGCCTGCACCCGGGCAACATCGGAGCCACCAGCTTCGATGGCGAGGGCACGCCCGTGGGGCGTCTGCCGCTGGTGGAAGGAGGTTTCCTGCGCCATTTCCTGCACTCGGAAGCCACGGCGCGCGCTTTCGGTACGGCACCCACCGGCCATGCCGGTCTGGGGGCCAAGGTGTCGGTGGGGCCCCACTGGTTCGAGATCGGCCCTGCCGGCAGCTCCGATGAGCAGACCGGTGCCCGGGGCCTCGATCGCTTCAGCCAGGACGGCATTGTCTGGATCGATTCGCTCTCGGCGCTCCATGCCGGCGTCAAGGCGAGCCAGGGATCGTTCTCCCTCCCCTTCGACGGCTGGTTGATCCAGGGCGGTGAAGCCCGCTCGATCGAAGCCGCCACCGTGGCCGGCGACATCCGCGCCGTACTCAAGGGACTGCTGGGCTTCGAAGGGGAGGCCAAGGTCACCCCCGACGGCGTCTGCCCGATGGTGTGGGTGGAAGGTCTCTCGATCACCGGCGACGCCTGAGGCCAGCAGAGCGAGGAGCCGGCGATGAAGATCCTGTTCTGGGGCACCCCGGCCTACGCGGTGCCCAGCCTTGAGGCGCTGGTGGCAGCGGGCCATGAGCTGGTGGGGGTGGTCAGTCAGCCCGATCGCCGCCGCGGACGGGGCTCGGCGTTGGTGGCGTCGGCCGTGAAGGCCCGGGCGCTGGAGCTGGGTCTGCCGGTGTTCACCCCCAGCCGCATCCGGCGTGAACCCGAGCTGCAGGCGCAGCTGGCGGCGCTGGGGGCGGAGGCGTCGGTGGTGGTGGCCTTCGGGCAGCTGCTGCCGCACGAGGTGCTGGCCCAGCCGCCGCTGGGCTGCTGGAACGGCCATGGCTCCCTGCTGCCCCGCTGGCGTGGCGCCGCCCCGATCCAGTGGTGCCTGATCGAAGGCGACGCCCAGACCGGCGTGGGGATCATGGCCATGGAAGAGGGTCTCGACACGGGCCCGGTGCTGCTGGAGCGGCGCCTCTCGATCGGGCTGCTGGAGAACGCGGCCCAGCTGGGGGAGCGCCTGAGCCGGCTCACCGCCGAGCTGCTGGTGGAGGCGATGCCCCGGATTGCTGCGGCTGGGCCGGGCCCTGAAACCCACCGCTGGCAGCGGCTTGGACTGCACCCTCAGCCCCAGGAGGGCCTCACCCACGCCCGCCTGCTGCAGAAGGACGACTACGGGATCAGCTGGAACACCCCGGCCCTGGCGATCCACCGGCGGGTGATGGGGCTGTATCCAGGGGCCGTGACCCCATGGCAGCAACGGCGCGTCAAGCTGCTGGTTACAGAACCCCTGGCGTGGCGCCTGAGCGATCAGCTCACCCCCGCAGGCGCCCAACTGGCTGTCCGTTGGAGTGAGCCGGGTCGCGCCGAGGTGGCCGAAGCCAAGGCCGCTGAACCCGGATGTGTGCTGGAGCTGGTCCGCGGCGTGGGCCTGGTGGTGGCTACCGGCGGCTGCCCCATCCTGATCCGCGAGGCGCAACTGGAAGGCAAGCGTGCTGCGACGGGCGAGGCCCTGATCCAGCAACTGGGAGCGCAGGTGGGGGATCGGTTGGGCTGAGGTCGGTTGGGCTGAGGGGCCAATCCCCCTGTTCAGCCCCGACCCCTGGGGCGGGTCTCCCGCGAAAGCGGCTGGCTGCGGGGAGAGCCACTACGCGGCCCGTTGCGCCGAGGCGCTGAAGCTCCAGGGCCACCGCGCTGGCCACCGCCACGGCGGCCTCCCTTGCCCCGCCCGCCACTGAGATCCAGCGGCGGCGCCGAGAGGATCGTGGGCTCGAAGCCTGGGATCTCCGCTCGGGGAAGGGGATTGCCGATCAGCTTCTCGATTGCGCGCAACAGTTCGTGTTCCTCGGCGGCCACCAGGGAGAGCGCATGGCCGCTCTGGCCGGCCCGGCCGGTACGGCCGATCCGGTGCACGTAGTCCTCGGCCACGTTGGGCAGATCCAGATTCACCACATGGGGCAGTTGCTCGATGTCGAGGCCGCGGGCGGCGAGGTCGGTGGCCACCAGCACCCTCAGCTCCCCGCTCTTGAAACTCGCCAGGGCGCGGGTGCGGGCCCCCTGGCTCTTGTTGCCGTGGATGGCCATGGAGGTGACACCCTCCTGGCTCAGGCGGTCGGCCAGCCGGTTCGCGCCGTGTTTGGTGCGGGAGAAGACCAGCACCTGCTGCCAGTTGTTGCTGCGGATCAGGTGGGAGAGCAGGTCTCCTTTCCGGGCCATGTCGCAGGGGTGCATCACCTGCTCGACCAGGGGGGCCGCACGGTTCTCGGGTGTGGCCTGCAGCTGCAGGGGCTGATGCAGCAGCCCGTGGGCCAGCTTGCGGATCGAGGGATTGAAGGTGGCCGAGAACAGCAGGTTCTGACGCCTGGGAGGGAGCAGGGCCAGGATCTTCTGGATGTCGCGGATGAAACCCATGTCGAGCATGCGGTCGGCTTCATCCAGCACCAGGATCTCGAGCCGGTCGAAACGGATCGCGTTCTGCTGGTAGAGATCCATCAGACGGCCGGGGGTGGCCACCAGCACGTCGGCGCCGCGACGCAGCCGCTGCATCTGGGGATTGATCTTGACGCCGCCGAAGACCACGTCGCCGCGCAGGTCGAGGAAGCGGCCATAGGCCTGGACACTTTCCGCCACCTGGGCAGCCAGCTCCCGGGTGGGGGTGAGCACCAGAGCACGCACCTGGTTGTTGCGGGCATGGGGGCCATGCCGCAGCCGCTCCAGCATCGGCAGGGTGAAGCCGGCGGTCTTGCCGGTGCCGGTCTGGGCGGCGGCCATCACATCACGGCCGCCGAGCACCGCCGGAATCGACTGCACCTGGATCGGTGAGGGGCAGGTGTAGCCCTTCAGTGCAATCGCTTTGAGCAGTGGCTCAGACAACCCGAAGGAGGCGAAATCCTGAACCGGGCTTCCGGAAGTGGCTGGATCGGCCCCTGAAACGCCTGGGCTGATCTGCTCCTCTCCCGGAGCTGGGTGGGTCAGACGGGAAATCGGAGCAATCCTCACGGGGCACCTAACCTAGGAGAACAGGGCTATGGCGATGGGAACAGTGGCCAGGCCCTCGGATCCATGTCTTGATGTGGCGATGATTCCCACCCTCTCCAGCCGTGGTCGTCGGGGCACCCCGGGAGCGGCCTACTGGCGCCTGCATCCCCCCACCCCCTGGAAGACCACCCAGGCCCTGCTGGAGCAGGAGAGCGTGGCCCAACCGCACCAGCAACCCCAACCGGTGAACGGGGAGCAGTCCCTTCCCGCCTCGGTGGAGGCCGTCCCGGAGGCGGCCAGACCAGTGCAGATCAGCGAAGCCATCGCCGCCGAGCCACACCGGCAGCACTCACCCCACGGCCAGCCCGAACCCATCGGCAGAACCTTGCTGATGCTGTTCCTGTGGGCCGTGCTGCTGCTGATCGATGCGGCCATGGCCCTCAGGGAGCTGGCTGCTCAGCTGGCCCCGCACGGAACAGAGAAAGCCCCCCGGAGCCGCCGCAACCGACGAACCCAGGGGGCCTTGCCAGGGGATTGGCCGGCGCCGCTGGCCAGCCTTCCCTGAGGGCGGGAACAGTTGCTCAGCGGGAGGCGCCAGCACCCGCAGCCACCTTGCCCACGCCAAGGGAGCGCAGCTCCTGCAACAGGCTCTGCAGCACCTGCTTGGCGTCGCCGAACACCATTGAGGTCTGGGGCAGCTCAAAGAGGTCGTTGCGGATGCCGGCATAGCCCGATCCCAGGCTGCGTTTGACCACGAACACCGTGCGGGCCTGATCCACCTCCAGCACAGGCATCCCGTAGAGGGGGCTGGCCGGGTCGTTCTTGGCGCGGGGATTGACCACGTCGTTGGCCCCCAGCACGATCACCACATCGGTGCGCGGGAAGTCGGGGTTGATCGCATCCATCTCGACCAGCTGGTCGTAAGGCACATCGGCTTCCGCCAGCAGCACGTTCATGTGGCCCGGCATGCGTCCGGCCACCGGGTGAATGGCGTAGCGCACCTCGATGCCGTGCTGCTCGAGCAGACGGGCGAGCTCCTTGAGGCTGTGCTGAGCCTGGGCCACGGCCAGGCCGTAGCCAGGAACGAAGATCACCCGCTCGGCCGCCTCCAGGGTGAGGGCACATTCCTCGGGGCTGCAGGAGGTCACATTCGTGTACTCCTCGCGGCCACCATCGCCATCACCGGTCTGGCTCGATCCGGCACCAAGGGCGCCACCGAACAGCACGGAGGTGAGCGAGCGGTTCATGGCCGTGCACATCACCTGGGTGAGGATCAGGCCGGCCGCGCCCACCATGGCGCCCGCCACGATCAGCAGCTCGCTGCCCACCACGAAACCGGCAGCGGCAGCCGCCACCCCGGAATAGGAGTTGAGCAGGGAGATCACCACCGGCATGTCGGCACCGCCCACGGGCAGGGTCAGACCCACCCCCAGCAGCAGGGCCAGCACCGTGAGGGGGGCCAGAGCCACGGGAACCCCCTTGAGCACCAGCGCGCAGCAGGCCAGACAGGCCAGCGCCAGGAGGATGTTCACCGCATGGCGCTGGGGGCGCAGGGTCCAGCCGGGGGTGCCCAGCCACTCCTGCAGCTTGCCCATCGCCACCAGAGAGCCACTGAAGGTGATGGCACCCACCAGCACCGAGACCAGCACCGAGACCTGCCCCACAAGGTTCAGGGGGGTGGGCAGCTGCACGGCACCGATCGCCACGAGCAACGACGACATGCCGCCGCAGCCGTTGAAGAGCGCCACGGTCTCGGGCATCGACGTCATCGCCACCCGAAGGGCGAGCACGGCACCGAGGCCGCCGCCGATGCCCAGCCCCAGAAGCATCCAGGGCCAGCCGTCCAGACCCTGTTGCAGCAGCAGGCCCACCACCGCCAGGCCGAGGGCCAGAGCAGCCAGGCCATTGGCGCTGCGGGCCGTGCGGATCTTGGCCAGTCCCTTGAGCCCGAAGGCCAGAAGCAGAACGGAGCCGAGTTCGATCGTCAGTTCAACCATCAGTTCGCCTCCCTGCGGCGGAACATCGCCAGCATCCGGTCAGTCACGAGGAACCCCCCCACCACGTTGAACAGGGCAAAGCCCAGGGCCACGGCCCCGATCAGCTTCAGGGCAGGGGTGGGAGCCTGTCCGATCAGGGCAAGCGCGGCCAGCAGGGTGATGCCGCTGATGGCATTGGCCCCGGACATCAACGGCGTGTGCAGCGTGGGGGGCACCTTGCCGATCAGTTCAAGCCCCAGCAGGCTTCCGAGCACCAGAACCCAGAGGGCGGCGGTACCACCGAGATGACCGCTCATGCCGTCACCTCCTCGAGGCTGGGCCAGAGATCGGGGCGGCGACAGGCGCCCGCGTGGGAGATCAGACAGGGGTCGAGCAATGGATCCTCGGGGTTGAGTTGCAGGCCTTCCTCCGCGAACAGGGGCTCGAGGAAGGAAGTCAGGTTGCGGGCGTAGAGGGCGCTGGCATGGTGTGGCACCGAGGCCGGCAGGTTGGAGGAGCCGATGATGCGCACCCCTCCGATCTCCACGGTGCGGTCGGGCTGGCTGCCGGCACAGTTGCCACCGGTGGACACCGCCAGGTCCACCACCACCGAGCCGGGGCGGAGGGCCGAGAGCATTTCTTCGGTGATCAGCAGCGGCGCGGGCCGGCCCGGCACCTGGGCGGTGGTGATCACCGCGTCGGCTTCGGCCAGATGGGTGGTGAGCTGCTGACGCTGGGCCTCGAGGAAGGCGGCTCCTGCCTCGCGGGCATAGCCCCCTGCTTCACCCGGGGCCTCACGGCTGGGGGGATCGATGAAGCGGGCCCCCAGCGACTCCACCTGTTCCTTGGCGGCGGGCCGCACGTCACTCACCTTCACCACCGCTCCAAGGCGGCGCGCCGTGGCCACCGCCTGCAGACCGGCCACGCCTGCGCCCAGCACCAGGACCTTGGCGGGCTGCACCGTGCCGGCGGCGGTCATCAGCATCGGGAAGAAGCGATCGAGTTCGCTCGCTGCCAGCAGCACCGCCTTGTAGCCGGCGATGTTGGCCTGGGAGGAGAGCACATCCATCGACTGGGCGCGGCTGATGCGCGGCAGCAGCTCCATGGCCAGAGTTGAGAGCCCCCTGCTGCTGAGCCGCTCGATCAGGGCACGGTTCAGGTAGGGATCAAGCAGGCCCACCAGCAGGCAGCCGGAGGGGAGACGCTCGAGTCCCCCCGATCCCCCGTCGGATTCCTGCAGAGGTGGCTGCACGCAGAGCACCAGCTCGGCGCCGCTCCAGGTGTCGGGGCAGCCCTTGGCCACGATCGAGGCCCCCGCCTCGGTGAAGGCGTCATCGCTGAATCCGGCTTCCAGCCCTGCGCCGGCCTCGATGAACACCTCGGATTTCTTGGCGACCAGCCGGCGCACCGTTTCAGGTGTGGCGGCGACGCGCCGTTCCCCCACCCGGCTTTCGATGGGAACCAAGACCCTGACCACAGACAACTCCAGCGGTGCTGACCTCCTCCATTGAGGGTCCGCGTGGTGGAGGGACGCAAGTCGCCCCTGAACGTTGTGTTCAAGCCACCACACAGAGGCGTGCCTGCCCCGGTCGGCCACGGTGATGGCGTGCCTCTGTCACGAGGGCTACCCCAAAGCTGCTCCGCGCTGTTTAGCAAGAGAGGGCAGTTCTGCGCTGATCCCCATCCATGGCCTCCTTCACGATCACCCTCGAAGACGGCAAGTCGTTCAGTTGCCCCGACGACCAGTACATCCTCGATGCCGCCGAGGAGCAGTCGATCGATCTGCCCTACTCCTGCCGCGCAGGGGCCTGCAGCACCTGTGCGGGCAAGATCCTCTCCGGCAGCGTCGACCAGTCGGACCAGAGCTTCCTTGATGACGAGCAGATCGCCGAAGGCTTCGCGCTGCTCTGCGTCAGCTATCCACTCTCCGACTGCACGATCAAGCCCAACGTCGAAGACGACCTCTGAAGCCGGCCCTGGAGGCAGACGACCAGCGGTTCAGATCGCCTCCAGATCCCTGTAGGCCGCCGACCAGGTGGCCTGATCGAGCCGCTCCATCGCTTCTTCGGCCGTGGCGGCCCGGCTGGCGAGGCCCTCCCGCACGGCCGCCAGCGCCACGGCTTCGGCAACGGCTCGCGACACCGCCCGCACCTCCGTCAGCTCGGGCATCAGCGGTGCGCTGGAATCCTGGGAAGCAGGAATCCGATCAGCCAGGGCGTCGAGCCCGGCATCGATCATCGCTTCGCTCACCTGCACGGCCCCCACCGCCACGCTGGCGAAACCCAGACCGGGAAACAGGAAACAGTTGTTGCACTGCCCGATCCGGCGATGGCTCCCCTGCCAGTCCACCGGCTCGAAGGGGCTGCCGCTGGCCACCAGGGCCCGACCTGCCGTCCAGTCGTAGAGATCGGCGGGGGCGGCCTCAGCCAGGCGGGTGGGATTGGAGAGCGGCAAAATGATTGGCCGCTCCACCGCCTCTGCCATCGTTTTCACCACCGTGCGGGTGAAGGCTCCGCTCACGGTGGAGGTGCCGATCAGCACGGTGGGTTTCACCCCCTGCACCACCTCCAGGAGGCCGATCCGGCCGGATTGATCGCGCCCGTACGACTCCCGCTCCGATGGATCCCTGGCCAGGGCCAGGGTCATGGGGGTGAGGCCGGGCTGATCCGCCAGCACCAGCCCCTCGCGATCGATGGCCCAGAGGCGTCGGCGCGCCTCAGCCTCACTCAGGCCGGCCCTGGTGAGCAGGCGTACCAGGCCTTCGGCGATGCCGCAGCCAGCAGTTCCCGCCCCGAACACCACGATGCGGTGGTCCTCCAGCCGCAGGCCGGCGCCTCGGGAGGCCGCCTGCACCACCGCGCAGGCCACCCCGCGGGTGCCCTGGATGTCGTCGTTGAAGCTGGGCACCCGTTCGCGGTACTCCGTCAGGAGCTGGTGGGCATGACTGGTGCCGAAGTCCTCCCAGTGCAGCAGAGCCCCTGGAAACAACCGCTGCAGAGCCTCCACGGTGCTGCTCAGGAAACGGTCGTAGTCGGAGCCATCGAGGCGAGGGTGACGCCAGCCGGGATAGAGGGGGTTCTCCAGCAGCCCGGGGCGATCCGTGCCCACATCCAGCACCAGGGGCAGCACCCGGGAGGGATCCAGGCCGGAGCAGAGGGTGTAGACGGCCAGCTTGCCCAGGCAGATCTCGATGCCGCCGATGCCCTGATCACCGATACCAAGGATCCCCTGGGAGTCGGTGATCAGGATCAGATCCACCTGCTCGGGCGCCGCCTGGCGCAGCACCGTGTCGATCCTCTCCAGATCCGGTGCCGCCAGGAACACACCCTCAGAGGGGGAGCGGTAATCGAGGCTGAAGCGCTGGATCGCCGCACCCACGGTGGGGGTGTACACGATCGGCATTACCGCCTCGATGTGATCCTCCAGGAAGCGATGGAAGAGGGTGAGGTTCGTCTGGCGCAGGGCCACGGCGAAGCGGAACCGCTCCAGGTCGCTGCCAAGACCGAGAAAGGCCTGCCAATGGCGCTCCACCTGCAGCTCCAGGCACTCCACCGCATGGGGCAGCAGCCCATCGAGCCCGAACGCCAAGCGTTCGCGGCGGCTGAAGGCCGTTCCCTTGTTGAGGGAGGGATCGGCGAGGAGGTCGCGGCCCCGCAGGCGGGTGCTCACGGGGGTGATCGGGGGAGCCAGGGGGATTCAGCAACCTGGCAGCGGAGCGTAGGCCAGCAGCTCAGAGCAGGCGCATCAGGCAGCCCACCAGGGCCATCACCAGCAGCAGCGCCGAGGCGATGAAGCTGATGGCGAATCCCGGGGCCCGCTGCTCCGGAGCCCGCAGATACCCCACGGCATAGAGCACCCGACCCAGCACCCAGAGGCCCCCGAGCACCGAGGCCACGGTGGGATTGGAGACCAGCACCGCCAACCAGAAAGCCGGCAGGAACACCGCCAGCTGCTCCAGGGTGTTCTGCTGCACCCGAACGGCCCGCTCAAAGGCCGGCGGTCCGGTCATCAACGGTGGCTTCACCCCATCGCGCAGGCGCGCGCGGCCCACCTGCATGGCAGTGGCCTGAAAGGTGATCACGGCCAGCAGGGTGATGAGCCCGGGCAGGGGGGCAATGGTCATGGAGCTCAAACTCAGCCCAGCGACCCACCATGACCCACGGCGGCCACTCCAGCCAGGACTGCCACCATCACCACCATGGCGATGACGGCCCAGGAGACATGGCTGCGGGCTTCCATCGCAGGTTCACTGCCCTGGATCGGCATTTCCTCGGCATAGAGATTGTCGTGGTTTTCTAGATCGTGGGTATGCATGAAGGCTCCATGAGCTGCCTCCAGCGTGGCCGCAACTGGCGGGTCCTGCCTTTGGAAGCAGGCAGTTGTGACAGAGCTTTGCCGATGTTGACGTGCCCCACATCAACAGCAACAAAAGCGAATCAAGCGGGAGCGATCAACGAGGGTGATCGCCGCACCGGGCGTGGCCTCAGCGCAGGGAACGGATCAGGCCCCGTCGCCGCAGTTCCCGGGCGAACTCGCTGGAGAGCCGGTCCCTGGCCAGCGCGGCACGCCAGCGGCCGTACCAGTCGAGGCAACGCAACACCACCCAGGTGAGAAACAGAACCTGCAGAAAAGGTTTCAGGGTCGGGGCGACCGGGCTCTGGTAGCAAGTTAGGCGCCCTCGAGGCCCGTGTCATCAGCGCCATCGAGGGTCCAGAGCGCCAGGCCACCGCCACGACCCCTGGCCGCCAACCAACCCCTGGCCCTTCCGCCACCGATCAGCGCAAAGAACGGCAGCACCCCGGCCCGCTGCTGCGTGAACGGGAGCGGCTGGGGCAGCAGACGGTCGAGGGGCCGCCAGGGGCCCAGCGCCAGGCAGAGGCGCTCGAAGCGGAAGAGCAACAGCGGCCGTTTGCCCTCCAGACGCGCCTGCCCCGAGAAGGTCAGCACGAGGCCTCCCAGCTGAACGCTGTTGTGGATGGCCAGCTCGGCCAGCTCCTGTCCGGGCCCAGGGGCTTCGATCACCAGCCGTGCGCCCAGTCCACGCAGGAGACCACTGGCCAGGCCAGCGGGCCGCTCACTCCCCCGCGGCCAAGTGTGCTGCAGACGCCAGGTTCCGATCAGCTGGTCAACCTTCAGGCCACTTCCCTGGCGGCGGCTGATCCTCTCCATCTCGAGCAGCTCCGCCGCATCGGGGCTGCGGGTCAGTGTCGGGTCCATACCAGGCCTCCATGGGGGCTTGGCCGGGGCCCACCCCTTGGCGGGATCCTGGCCGAGCCACCTGGAAGGTGGGGACAGCTCCGGGCCATGGCCCATTGCCTGCGCCGGCAAGACCGGTATGACCAGTGCCCTGCACCGAGGCGATGGGTCAAACCGGACGCAAGGCCGCCCGCTGGGCGGTCCATCCCATGGCCTGCGCCATGGCCTGGGCATTCACGCTCATGGCCGGGGCGGGAGCCTCCGCCCGCCTGGCCCCGGGCGGCGTTGGGCATCCTTCACCCCGGCAGGACGCCGTCTTCACCCTCAAGCGCGGTCCACGCCTCCTACCCGCCACAGGTGATCCGGTCTGGCAGCTGCAACTGGACGTTCCAGGGCAGAGGAGCCGCAGCTTCGAGGCCCTGGTGGGCAGGGCCTCCCGTCAGGGAGCGGATCGACACCAGCTGGGCAGCCAGGCGCCCCTGCCGCCTGGGCGTTACCGGCTCACCGACATCAGCGCCATCGAACCCGACGATCCCGTGGAACTCGGGCGGGTGCTCTGGATCGGGCTGGAGCCGCAGTTCCCCACGGCGCGCCTTGGCCTGGGAATCCATCACGATCCAAGCGCGGGGCTGGGCCCCGAAAGCGGCACCGATGGCTGCATCGGCCTGATCCGCGGCGACGATCTGCTGAGGCTGGCGGCACTGCTGGAGGACAGCGGCACCCGGAACCTTGTGGTGATCCAGTGACGGCCGCCTCCAAGGGTCCGGTTCAGGCCTGACCGCGGCGGGCGCGCCACTGGGAGGCATAGGCTCCGCGCCCATCAAGGGCGGCCGAGCCGCAGCGGCAGGCCAGCTCCAGGGCGGCTGGCCGCTCCCAGCCGGCAGCCAGTGCCGCCGTGAAACCCGCCGCGAAGCTGTCGCCGGCGCCATAGGCATCCACCGGGGGATCCCTGCGCTCAAGGGCGGCAAAACGGCCTCCGGGAACCGTGAAGCCGCCCTGCTCGGCCTCGGTGGCCACATAGAGGCGAGGAGCGGGGCTGAGGTCCCCGGGCTGGTAGCGCTCCGCGCGATCACGAGCACTGCCGATCAGGGCGTCGAGCTGGACACCGGCGGCCTGCAGCACAGGCAGTCGCACGCGGGGGGTGGCCGCCAGCACCCGCCCATGGCGGGCCAGCCGCAGGGCGGCCACATCGGCAGCGGTCACGAACACCCCATCGCAGGCGGCCAGCTCCGACCAGGGCAGGGGATCGCTGGCGGCAGGAGCAAGACGCTCGCCGATCACGGTGATGGTGCGCTCCCCGCTGGCCTCCACGAAGGTGATCGCCCGACGGGTGGGGCCCTCGCGCCAGGCCACGTGCAGCTCCAGCCCCATGGCACGGAGCTCAGCGGCGGCCATCTCTCCGAGGGCATCGCGGCCCAGGGCGGTGAAGAAGGCCACTGGATGGTCCGTGAGCCTGCTGAACTGAGCGGCCACCACGGCGCCGCCACCGGCGGGTTGCTCCAGGGTCTCGAGAGCATGCTGGATCTGGCCCGCCAGCGGCAGGTGTTCCACCGTCACGAAGCTGACCCACTCCACGTGGCCCACCACCGCCAGTCGAAGGGGCGGCAAGGGCGGCAGGCTCCACGACCGGGACGGGAACGCGACGGACATCCAGGCTCAGAGGGTGTTTCAGGATGGCAACTCCTCTACCAGCTCCCCCACGGCCATGGGCCCGAAGAACCGGTCTGCCACCACCGTCAAGCTTCAGATCGCCGGTGCAGTGTTTCTGCCGCTGCTCCTGCTGGGGTTGTGGCTGAATTCGCTTGGTTTCTTCAGCCCACCGCTCCCTGGGGGCTGAAGGATGTGCTGAACCACGTGCCGAGCAGGGATGGCCCCATGGCATCAGGAGCTGAACGAAGAGGTGAAACGATTTCTGCCTGGGCTCGACCCTCTTGGTACGTTGAATTCAGGTTGATGGCTGCAGGCTGCGACCCTCAACCCCATGTCTCCACGACTGCAAACCCTGCCCATGTCCCTACGTCAGTTTCTGTTGCGCGGCGGCATTGTCGTGGCGGCATTGTTCTCCACCGGTCTCCTGAGCGCCGGAGAAGGGAAAAGCGAGGTTCTTTACCGCCTCACCACCCAGTGCAGTGTCAAGGGTGGTGACTCCAAAGCCTGTATCGTCGAGGCCGTCAATGAGGGAGGGTCCACCCTCTACCGCCACAAGATCGGCACAGAGATCTTGACCGTCCGAGTCAGAGATGAACCCGTGCGTATGGATCGCTGGGCTCAGGACACGAAGTCGTGGTCGCCTGTTCAGCGGGCCGAGGTCCGCTTCTCGACGAACACCATCTGTTACGACGGCACCGATCTGTGTGTCATCAACCCCAACTATCTCAACAGCGTCCGCCAGGCCCGTCCCGTCCTGATGAAAGACCGTGACCACGTGATGGTCCACTTCGGCGAAGACGGCCGGGTCGATGCCAGCTGCTACGACGACGGCTGCAAGGTGGTGAGCCAATGAAAGAAACTGCTGGATTGGGCCTGCTGCTCTCGTGTGTTCTGGCCCTGCCCGCTGGCGCAACCCTTGCGATGGAGAAGCCTGGTGAGCCAGGTCACGGAGTCAGCAAAGCTGAGCTGATTGCACGAGGGGGCGGTCGCGGCGGGGGTGGCCGAGGCGGGGGTGGCAGTCGCGGCGGGGGTGGCCAGCGCAGCCGCGGCGGAAGCGGTGGGGGCTCCCGAGCCCGCAGCGGCTTCAGCAGCTCCGGCTCGGGTCTGAACAGGGGGAACACCCGTCCGAGTGGTGGCTGGAGCAACAGGGTGTCCTCGCCCTCGGCACGGCCGTCGATCCAACGGCCTTCAGGGGCCAGCGGCATCAGAAGTGATGGCAATCGCGGCAGCAACCGGACCACCAACCGCGACGTGAACCGAAACGTCAACCGGGATGCGAATCGGAATGTCAACCGGAACCGGGATTTGAACCGGAACGTCAACCGAAACGCGAACTGGAACGCGAATCGGCGTGTGAACATCAACAATGTCAACGTGAATGCCGGCTGGGCTCGCCCGGGCTGGGGCGTGGCGCGGCCGTGGAATCACGGCTGGTACGGCGGATGGTCGTCTCCCAGCTGGGGATGGTGGGGAGCAAGAGCCGCAACCTGGGGTGTGGCCTCCCTGGCCACGGCAGCCATCATCAACAGTGCCGTCGATAACGCGGTGAGCAGCAACACCACCCACATCGTGGTGCCCAACACCGACTACCAGTTGCTGTACGGCTCCGTTCAGCCCTCGGGCTCCCAGGGTGTCAGCTTCGCTGTCACCGCTGATGGGAGCACCTACCAGCTCTCCGCCGACTGCAACCGTGGCCTGCTGGATGGCCGGGAACCGACCAGCGCCTCTGAAGCAGAGCTGCTCAATGCCGCCTGCCAGGTTGCCTTCGGCTCCGCCTGAGCCTTGCCATTGGAGGCTCGGCTCAGCTGCGCTGGGCCTCCACGGCATGGGTGAGGGCTTCATGGAGAGTGAGTTCGGTGTGATCCTCCGGAAGCAGCTGGAACAGCTTGAGCTGATCCAGCCGTTTGCGGGTGGTGCCGCCCGCTCCGACCACATAAACATTGCGACCGACATCAATCGCCTCCTCAACGGCATTCTCGATCGCCAGGGCGGCAGTCAGCCCGAGATGGTAAACACCCGAGAGATCGAAGATGACCGCATCACAATCGCTGATGGCATTGTGTTCACGGTTGATGGTTTTGGCCACGCCGAAGATCATCGCGCCATTGAGCTGAAACAGGAGCACGCGTCCCCCGGCCTGATCGAGAAGCCGCTTGTCTTGATCGCTGAGTTCAAGAGCATCGTCAGCAGTGCTGACAGCCTTGACGGCCTTGCTCTGCATCAGGCTCATCTTGTCGATGGTGATGATGTTGGCGATGAAAATGCCGACACCCACGGCCACCATCAGGTCCACCAACACCGTCAGGGCAATCACCACATAGGTGATCAGGGCCCCTTTTCTGGAGAGCTGGGGCACGCGCACCAGGAAGCCCCAGTCGACGATATCAAGACCCACCTTGAACACGATCGCCGCCAGCACAGCCAGAGGAATCTGTGAGGCGAGGCCCGATCCAGCGAGGATCAAGAGGGCGAGGATCAACGCTCTGAACAGGCCCGAGAGGCCCGTACGGCCCCCGGCCTGGATGTTCACCACCGTGGCGGTGGTGGCTCCTGATCCGGGCAGGGCACCACAGAGACCGGCCACGATGTTGGCAAGGCCCTGACCCACCAGTTCCTTGTCGGATTGATGCTCGGTGCGGGTGAGGCTGTCGGATACGAGGCAGGTGAGCAGACAGTCGATCGAGCCGAGCATGCCCAGCAAGGCGGCATTGATCACCACCAGTTGCAGCACATCGGGTCCCAGAGCTGGCAGCGTGAGCTGCGGCAGACCGCTGGGGATCTCACCGATGCGGCGCAGCTCAACCCCCTGGAACGCCACCAGGGAAAGGATCGTGCCAACGATCAGCGCCAGCAGCGGCACCGGGATCAGGCGTTTGACACGCTCCGGAGTGAACCAGAGCAGGGCCAGGGTGATCAGGGCCAGCGCCGTTTCCATCGGCTGGATGCCCTGAAGCAGTTGCGGCACGGCCTGAAGTGTTCCAAGCACGCCACCCGGAGGAGGTGCCTGGCCAAGCAGCGGGCCGATCTGCAACACGATCAGGATCGTGCCGATGCCGCTCATGAAACCCGAAATCACCGTGTAGGGCATCTGGGTGATGTAGCGGCCCAGACGGAGCACCCCGTAGAGAATCTGAAACACCCCGGAGAGCATCACCACGGTGAAGGCGATGGCCAGGGCCTGGGCGGGGGAATCAGCCCTGGTGGTGAGGGTGGCCAGCACAGCGGTGAACACCACCGTCATCGGGCCTGTGGGCTCCGAGATCAGCGAGGGCGTGCCGCCGAAGAGGGCCGTGACCAGGCCGATGATGGCGGCCGACCAGAGCCCTGCCGCGGCTCCTGCTCCGGAGGCCACCCCAAAAGCCAGGGCCATCGGCAGGGCAATCACGGCCGCGGTGAGGCCACCAAAGAAATCCCCCCGGATGTTGTTGCGACCGATGTAGTTGAAAATGCGCCCGCTTCTGCCGGGTCGTGCAACTGAGGCGGGAGCAACCATAAATCAACAGACGAAGATTGAAAAAGGGAAGAAGGTGAAGCGGCTGGAAGGGAACCCTGCAATCCGCTAAGGAAAGCGAACTGGAGTCGCAATAACTATCCGGCCTGAGCAGAGAAGACCAGTCTTGAGTAGAGAAGAGTTTCAGCACTCAAGATAGCCATGAATCACCCACCTGGCCATGAGGAGGTGACATTGACTTGGTTCACCTTAAGCCATGGCCAATGCCGCCCATCAGCACAGCCCTGAATTTCCATGAACCAAACAAGCCAGTCAGGGCAACTCCCCTCCTGAAAAGGAGCATGCACAGCCCCTGCCCATGGATGCGGTCTCCGATGATTCCGCCGTCAGTCGGCCCAGGTCTCCATTTCCGGAAGCGTGGCGCCGATCCGATCCGCCAGCTTCAGGCAGGCATCCATCTCGGCCCAGAGCAGTTCACGGCGCTGGGCATCAATGCCATAGGAGCGTCGGTGCAGATCCCTGCCCAGATAGCGCAGCGCGTCGCGGATCCGGCTCCAGTCCTGTTGGTGGCAGACGGGCGGCTGATTGAGAAGATCATCCATGAAGCCTGATCAGGCAGAGGGGCGTCGCCCAGCCCTCCACAGGGCAGTCAAAGCCGGTGAGCTTGGCTGAGACAGGATCGCAGCGGCACGGTCGTCGGCTTTCTGTGAATCATGGGTCGCCTGAGATTCGAACTCAGGACCAATCGGTTAAAAGCCGAGTGCTCTACCGCTGAGCTAGCGACCCGCCGGGATGGACTGCCCTTTCGAGCACCCATGGAAAGTATCACCCAGGGGTCACCTCCTCCAAGAGAGCATGGTCGGGTCATCAGGGGGCGCTGATCCCCCGGCAGCCATCTCGCCCCCATGCCCTCCTTGCCCTGGCCCGAGCCCAGCGTTCACCCCGAAGCCTGGGTGGCCCCCTCCGCGGTGGTGATCGGGGACGTGCGCATCGGCGCCGGAGCGAGCCTCTGGCCGATGGCCGTGGCCCGGGGCGACCTCTGCAGCATCGAGATCGGAGCCAACAGCAACATCCAGGACGGGGCCGTGCTGCACGGGGATCCAGGCCAACCGGTGCTGATCGGCTCGAGGGTGACCATCGGCCACCGCGCCGTCGTCCACGGCGCGCAGGTCGGCGATGGCTGCCTGATCGGCATCGGCGCGATCGTTCTCAATGGGGTGAGGGTGGGGGAGGGCGCCCTGGTGGCCGCAGGGGCGGTGGTGACCCAGGATGTGCCCGCACGCACCCTGGTGGCGGGCATCCCGGCCAAGGCGAAACGAACCCTCAGTGAGAGCGAGGCCGCCGCGCAGTCTCAGCACGCCCTGGACTACAGCCAGCTGGCCGCCACCCATGCCGCTCGCGCGGCCTGAATGCTGCGATTTGGATCAACCGCCCAGGAGCCTTTCTGGGGCGGCTGCGGATGTCCGTAAGATCGTTCCAGGATGATTCTTCTTCGATGGACGCTCGGCTCCTGCTGGTTACTGCCCCGATCCTGATCGCTGTGGGCTGGGCCGTGTTCAACATCGGCCGTGCGGCCATCGGCCAGTTGCAACTGATGCTCAAGCGTTCCCGCGCCTGATGGTTCTGGTGATCGGTGCCGGTCTCGCCGGCACCGAAGCGGCCTGGCAGATCGCCCAGGCAGGCTTGCCTGTGAGGCTGGTGGAGATGCGTCCCGTGCGGCGCTCCCCCGCCCACCACAGTGCCGAATTCGCAGAGCTGGTGTGCAGCAACAGTTTCGGTGCCCTCTCCAGTGATCGGGCCGCTGGACTGCTGCAGGAAGAACTGCGACAGCTGGGTTCGCTGGTGATCAGCAGCGCCGACAACCACGCCGTGCCAGCCGGCGGCGCCCTGGCGGTGGACCGTGGTCAGTTCAGTGCCAGCCTCACCCGCACGCTCGAAAGCCATCCCCTGATCCAGGTGGAGCGGGTGGAGCAGCTGCGCCTGCCCGCGCCGGACGAACTCACCGTGCTGGCCACCGGACCCCTCACCAGCGACCCCCTGGCCGAGGATCTGCGCCGTTTCACCGGCCGCGACGACTGCCATTTCTTTGACGCCGCCAGCCCGATCGTGGCCGGCGAGAGCATCGACCTCGACGTGGCCTTCCGCGCCAGTCGGTACGACAAGGGCGACGCTGACTACATCAACTGCCCCATGGACCGGGAGCAGTACCAGGTCTTCCGGGAGGCGTTGCTGGCGGCCGAGCAGGCCGAGCTCAAGGACTTCGAGCAGGAGAGTGCCAGCTATTTCGAGGGCTGCCTACCGATCGAGGAGCTGGCCCGCCGCGGCGACGACACGATGCGCTACGGCCCGCTCAAACCGATCGGCCTCTGGGATCCGCGCTGGGGTGACCTCCACGACCGTGATGTGCGGCGGGCCAGGCGGGCCCATGCCGTGGTGCAGTTGCGCCAGGAAGATCGCGAGGGGCGGCTCTGGAACCTGGTGGGCTTTCAGACCAACCTGAAGTGGGGCGAGCAGAAACGGGTGCTGCGCCTGATTCCAGGTCTGGAGAACGCCGAGTTCGTGCGTTTCGGGGTGATGCACCGCAACACCTTTCTCGAGGCCCCGCAGCTGCTGGATCCCACCCTGCAGTTCCGGCAGCGGCCCACCCTGCTGGCGGCGGGCCAGATCACCGGCACCGAGGGCTACGCGGCCGCCGTGGCCGGGGGCTGGCTGGCCGGCACCAACGCCGCCAGGCTTGCCCATGGCCAGAGCCCGATCACGCTGCCCCCCACCACCATGATCGGCGCCCTCACCCACTTCATCGCCGAAGCCCCAAGCGCGAAGTTCCAGCCGATGCCACCCAACTTCGGCCTGATGCCCGAGCTGAGTGTGCGGGTGCGGGAGAAACGGGCCCGCTACGGCGCCTACCGCGACCGCTCCCTGGCTGATCTGGCCCCGTTCAGGCCCGAAGCCCGCAGTGCTGTCCTGACCTTTGCCTAGGGTCGAATTCGACTGCCAGCCCAGGCCCATCCCTGTGAGCGTCCTCTCCAGCCCCGCCAGCACGATGGCCACCGACCCGGCTCACTCCCAGGACTGGGACGCCGTGGTGATCGGCTCCGGCATCGGCGGCCTGGTGACGGCCACCCAGCTGGCCGCCAAGGGGGCGCGGGTGCTGGTCCTCGAGCGGTACCTGATTCCCGGTGGCAGCGGCGGCAGCTTCGAGCGCCAGGGCTACACCTTCGACGTGGGCGCCTCGATGATCTTCGGCTTCGGCGAGCGCGGTCACACCAATCTGCTCACCCGCGCCCTGGCCGATGTGGGGGAACGCCAGGAGACCATCCCCGATCCCGCCCAGCTCGAATACCACCTCCCCGGGGGTCTCACCGTGGCGGTCGATCGCGACTACGAACGCTTCATCGCCCGACTCAGCGCCCTTTTCCCCCACGAAGCCCGTGGCATCCGTCGGTTCTACGACACCTGCTGGAGCGTCTTCCGCTGCCTCGACGCGATGCCGCTGCTCTCGCTGGAGGATCCGGCCTACCTGGCGAAGGTGTTCTTCCGGGCACCGCTGGCCTGCCTCGGCCTGGCCCGCTGGCTGCCGGTGAATGTGGGTGATGTGGCGCGTCAGCACATCCGCGATCCGGCGCTGCTGAAGTTCATCGACATGGAGTGTTTCTGCTGGTCGGTGATGCCTGCGGATCGCACGCCGATGATCAACGCCGGCATGGTCTTTTCCGACCGTCATGCCGGTGGCATCAACTATCCCCGCGGCGGCGTGGGCTCGATCGCCCGGCACCTGGTGCGGGGACTGGAGCGCCACGGTGGCGCGATCCGCTACCGGGCCCGGGTCACCCGGGTGCTGATCGAAGACGGCAAGGCCGTGGGGGTGGAGCTGGCGAGCGGAGAGACGATCCGGGCCGCCCGGGTGATCTCCAACGCCACCCGCTGGGACACCTTCGGTGGCCTGGTGGAGGAGGCGCAGGTGCCCGCCGCCGAGCACACCTGGCGCCGGCGCTACAAGGCCTCGCCCTCCTTCCTCTCCCTGCATCTGGGGGTGCGGGCCGAAGCGGTTCCAGCCGGCAGCCACTGCCATCACCTGCTGCTGGAGGAGTGGAGCGCGATGGAGGCCGAGCAGGGCACGGTCTTCGTCTCGATCCCCACCCTGCTCGACCCGGGCCTGGCGCCCCAGGGGAGGCAGATCGTCCATGCCTTCACCCCCTCGAGCATGGAAACCTGGCAGGGGCTCTCACCGGGTGAGTACCGCAGCGCGAAGCAAGCGGCCGCCGATCGCCTGATCCGTCGGCTGGAGCTGATCCTGCCCGGCCTGGGAGCAGCGATCACCCACCGGGAGGTGGGAACTCCCCGCAGCCATCGCCGCTTTCTGGGCCGCCACCAGGGCAGCTATGGACCGGTGCCGGCCCTGCGCCTGCCGGGGCTGCTGCCGATGCCCTTCAACCGCAGCGGCATCCCCGGGCTCTATCTCGTGGGCGACTCCTGCTTCCCGGGCCAGGGGTTGAATGCGGTGGCCTTCAGCGGCTTCGCCTGTGCCCACCGGGTCGGCGCCGACCTGGGCCTCAACCCCTGGGCCCTGCCGGATTGAGCCTGAGCCGAGGGGGCCGCGCCGGAAACCCGACCCCACCCAACTCGCGGGCCCAGGTCACGCTCCATAGCGTGAACGCCCTTCAGACTCCAGCCTCCATGGGTCCCGTCCCCACCCCGAACCACGAGGATCTCGCCCGCTACCTGGAGCAGAACGATGCCCTCACCAAGCCCTGGCTTCTGCTTCAGTTGCGGCTGAGCCGACTCAAGGAGGAGAAGGACTCGCTCGGGGCCGAGGAGTACCTGCGCCGGGTCCAGGATGCCCACGAAGACCTGATGCGACTGGGCACCTTCTGGCGCGGCCGCGAAGCTGAACTGTTCGGTCGGGGCTGAACCCCATGCCCACCAACCCACCGGGTTCAATACCGGAGCAGGCTCAGATCTACCCGGTGGCGCCGTTGATCCGGCTCACCCTGCTGGGGCTTTACCTGGCCCTGGTGCTGCCCCTGCCCCTGCTGGCCCCGCCCGCACTGCGGCCCTGGCTCACGGCCGCCCTCCCGGCTGGTTTCGTTCTGGTGGGAGCCCTGCTCAGTGAACGGGTCAGCCTGGATCGCCAGGGCATCGCGGTGGGACACCCGCTCTGGTGCGCCTGGCTGCTGCGCCGGGGCTGGCAACTCCCCTGGGATCAGGTGCAGGGTCTGGCCAGCCTGGGCACAAGCCAGGGCGGACGGGTCTTCTACCTGAAGGCACAGGATGGACGCCGGCTGCTGCTGCCCCAGCGGGTGGCCCGCTTCCCAGCCTTCCTGCTGCAGATCCAACGCACCAGCGGCCTCGATCTCTCCGGAGTGGGGAGGATTTCCCCGCCCTGGACCTACTGGGCCCTGGCGGGGTTGTCGCTGGTGCTGCTGCTGGCCGAGGTGGTGGTGTTCGCCGCCCTGCCCATGGGCAGCCTCAGCAACCTGAACTGAACAGGTGGCTCAGGTGGCGCTGGTGGCCTGGTGGCGCACATTGCCGGGGGAGCTGATGGAAGGCTCCGGTGCATCGGGCAGGGTTTCCAGGCTGAAGCGGTAGCCCTGCTGGCGCACGGTTTCAATGCCACCGCCCTCGCCGAGACCGGCCAGTTCGAGCTTGCGCCGCAGGGTGAGGACCTGGGTGTCGACGGAGCGGGGCCCGCCACTGAATGGGGGCCAGGCCATACGCAGCAACTCATGGCGGCTGCGGACCATCCCCGGGGGCATCAACAGAGCGCAGAGCAGGGCAAACTCCCGGGGGCTGAGCTCCACGGGCTGATCCCTCAGTGTGACCTGCCGCAGCAGCAGGTGCACCTCCAGGGGGCCGACACAGACCCGCTCCTGCAGACCGGTGCCACTGCGGCGCAGCAGGCTGCGGCAACGGGCGGCCAGCTCCTCGAGACCGAAGGGCTTGCGCAGGACGTCGTCGGCACCGGCATCGAGCAGCGCCACCACAGGATCCACACCGGTGCGGGCCGTGAGCACCATCACCGGAGAACGGAGATGGGCCGCCAGACGCAGGGCCGTGCTCTCCTCGAGAAGCTCGGCGCTCACCAGCAGGTCAGGAGTCTGGTCGTCACAGAGCTGGAGAGCTTCTGCCGCCGTGGCCACGGCGGCGGCCAGATAGCCGTCCTGACGGAGTCGCTGGGCCAGGACCGTGCGCAGGGTGGGATGGGGGTCGACCACCAGGACCCGCTTCAACATGGCGGATCCACCCGTACGAGACTCCAGCTTCAGGCTGGGGGAAGGGGGAGGGGTGGAATCAGGCTTTGGTGTGAGCTCCACACGCGGCCACGAGTGATTCTTTAGGCTACCTGATACACCCCGGGAGCAGTCGGTATCGATCGATGCCACCCCCGCCCAGACAGCCTGTGCCCCAATGACCGCGCTGCAGAATCCCGACGCCATCCGACACTTTCAGTCGCTCTGTGACGCCTGCCAGGACCTGGCCAGCCGCTACCACAGTCCGTCGGAGCTGAGGCTCTATGCCGATGGCTATCTGCATGCCCTGCGCCGCAGCGCCGTGCTCCAACCCCTGGATCAACGCCGCCTCGAAGACCTGATCGAGCGCTGGATCATGGATCCCTCCAGCTTCATCGGACCCGACGGCAACCTGAGCACCCTGTTCGAGAACAGCCGCAACTGATCGTCCCTCCCACTGATTCATCGCTTGCCGGTCAGCGGTCCGTGGAGCCCAGCGAAGTGGCTGGGCCTGAATCACTAGCTGGCCAGGGCCACCGTGAGGGTTTCACGCAGCTCGCCCGAGTTGTACATCTCGATCAGGATGTCGGAGCCGCCGATGAACTCCCCGTTCAGATAAACCTGGGGGATGGTGGGCCACTCGGAATACTCCTTGATGCCTTGCCGGATCTCCGCATCGGAGAGCACGTCAAAGGTTTCGAACGGCATCCCCAGGGAGTTGAGGATCTGAACCACGTTGTTCGAGAACCCGCACTGGGGCATCAGCTTCGAGCCCTTCATGAACACCACGATCGGGCTGCTGCTCACGAGGCTGTCGATGCGTTGCTTGACGGCGCTGTCCATGGGTGCCAGGAGAAAAGAAGGGTTGGTTGGGGACGGAACGATCGAAGGGATCAGCTCACACCGATGGGAACGGTGGTTTGCAGGGCCAGAGCATGGATGGCCTCGCTGGCCAGCTCACGGCGCAGGGCCCCATAGACCAGCTGGTGCTGCTTGATGCGTGAGAGCCCCGCGAAAGCGGATGAAACCACCTTCACCTGGAGGTGGTCGCCACCTCCGGTGAGATCCTCCACCTCCACCTGAGCATCGGGAAGGCTTGCGCAGATCGCCTCCTTCACCTGCTCCGACTGCACCATGACTGGGGTCCATCCACAAGACGGGGAATCTAGAAGCCGTGGGGCTTGCCTGCCTTATGGCGAGGCCGGGGCATCAGCGCCGGCGGTGTAGGGAATCGTGGCGAAGCCGAGTTCCACCAGGGTCTGGTAGGCGCGTCGACCCTCCTCACGGGTGGGCGTCATCACCTTCACCACCTCCACCAGCAGCGGCACTGCCACCTCTGGCTGATTCTGGCGCCGCAGCAGGGCGGCCAGGCGCAGGTTGGACTGGGCCAGCAGCTCCAGGGACTCGCGACCCTTCTGGTCCATCTCCCTGGGGATGCGCGCGTCGAGGCCGCGGAAGGATCCACTCAGATCCCGATAGAACCCCAGCAAGCGCAGGCTGGCATCCCTGGCCTGGTCGTAATCCTTGCGGGCGGAGGCCAGGTCACCCCGGGCCACAGCCCCATCGCCGCGGCTGAGCAGATCCCTGACAGCCTGAAGATTGAAGGTTCCCGCCGAACCCTCCAGCACTTTCTGGGGCTCACCCTGGGCCTGGAGGGGCAGGATCGGGCAGAGGGGGAGCAGGGTTGCCGCCAGGGCAAGCCCGAGGGCAACGTGAGGCCGGCGCACGGGGGCAACACCGAAAGTCGACTGGACTCTACGGGGAAGCGAAGGGACGCCCCACCGCGACGCGGGCCGCTTCCTCAGCTGATTGCATCGCCGCCGCCAGTCGCTCATTGAACGCCCTGACCGCAGCGCGCCCACCATCGCCCGCCACGGTCAGGGGGGGCGCGAAAGCCAGGGCCGCCTCGCCACGCCAGTGCGGTCGGGCCTGGCTGTAGCCGATGCCGACAGGGACCACGCGCACATCCACCCCCTGGCTGGCGGCCAGGAACGCAAGCCGCCCCAAACCCTGCTGCAGCCGGATCGGCTCATCCTGACGGCGGATCTGACCTTCCGGAAACACCACCAGCTGCTCCGAGGCCGCCAGCAGGTCCACCGCATAGCGGAGGACCCTGGTGCCCGGCCGCCGCTGATCAATCGGGAAACATCCCAGGCGATCCAGAAACCAGCCTTGGAGCCCCTTCATCTCCGTGACGGTGACCATGAAACGGCAATCGCGGCCACTGACCCGTCGGCCGGCGGCGTGGGGCAACAGCAGCGCGTCCCAGCGGGCCCGGTGAGTGGGGGCCAGCAAGACCGGCCCCTGCAGCGGCAGGTGCTCGGACCCGAGCACCGCGATCGAACTGAAAAAGCCCGGAAGAGCCAGATCCTGGGTCACGAGCATCGCCATCGGCGCCAGCACCGGGCTGATGCCACGGCAGACATTGCCCTCCCGCGCCACCAGGCTGGAGCGCTGATTCGGCGCGCTCCTCCCGGGTTCCCGGGTCACTTCCCTCGTCTCGGCCGTCACCTGAAGCCGCACATCTCAATGGCTGAAAGCTAAAGGGCACCACAGGGCCTGGTTTCCAGGCACGGGCAGTTGCCTCTGCGGTTGATCAAACCGTCGCCGCCGCATCGACTCACCGCCGCCGCTGGGGAGACCGGGTTGAATCCATAGGATCAATGGTCTTAACAGCATCGCCGCGGAGCCATGGCCAGCCTTGGCGTGAACATCGATCACATCGCCAACGTGCGCCAGGCCCGCCAGGCCCGGGAACCCGATCCGGTCACCCTGGCGCTGCTCGCGGAGCTGGGGGGTGCCGATGGAATCACCGTGCACCTGCGCGAAGACCGGCGCCACATCCAGGAGCGTGATGTGGAGTTACTTCGGGCCACGGTGCGCAGCCGCCTCAACCTGGAGATGGCCGCCACAGCCGAGATGGAGGCGATCGCCCTGCGGATCCATCCCGACATGGTGACCCTGGTGCCGGAACATCGCCTGGAGGTCACCACCGAAGGAGGCCTTGACGTGGTGACCCAGCTGGAGGCCCTTCAGTCCCTGGTGGGCCGTCTGCAGGGAGCGGGCATCCCCGTGAGCCTGTTCGTGGATCCCGTGGCCGCCCAGCTGGAGGCCAGCCATGCCAGCGGGGCCCGCTGGGTGGAGCTGCACACCGGTGCCTACGCCGAAGCCGCCTGGGATGAGCAACTGCGGGAACTGGCCCGGCTCCAGGAGGGCAGCTTCGTGGCTCGCTCCCTCGGGCTGCGGGTCAATGCCGGCCATGGCCTCACGTACCAGAACGTGGAGCCGATCGCAGCGATCGAGGGCATGGAGGAACTGAACATCGGCCACACGATCGTGGCCAGAGCCCTGGCGGTGGGATTGCGCAGGGCCGTGAAGGAGATGCGGGCCCTGATCCAGAATCCACGCCGCGACCCCCTGTTCAGCGGCACCACTCCATGAGCACCTCCCCCACCACATACCACTTCATCGCGGCCAGTGAGGAATTCCTGACGGTGGAGGAACCCCTGGAGGAGGTCCTGCGGGAACGGGTGCGCAACTACGGCGAGGTGGGCAAAGCCATCGACTTCTGGCTGGTGCGTCGTCCGGCCTTTCTGAAGGCGCCCGAACTGACCGAGGTCGCCACCACGGTGCCGAGCCCGGCCGCGGCGGTGATCTCCACCGATTCCAAGTTCATCGATTTCCTGAAGCTGCGGCTGGAATTCGTGGCCAAAGGCAGCTTCGAGGCTCCCACTGCTGCGATTGAGGATCCCTTCGCCCAGATCGTCGACGCCTGAGGGTGCCGAGCCGGGGAGACAGAGCAGCGAAACCCACCCCGCTCAGGCCGTCTGCTTCTGCCTGGTGACCATCCACCCATCCAGCAGCTGAAGCTGCACCGGATTGAGGGCGGCATCGGCAAGCAACCGCTCCCTCAGGCGAGCGACATCGTCGGGATGCAACTCTCCATTTTTTTGCCAGTGGAGATCCGTGGTGATCAAGGTGTTGACGTGCTGACGTCTCGATTTGTTCATGGTGTCAGCTGGACCACGCCCATCCCGTCCTCAAATCAAAGGATTTCCTTGAGAGATCCCTTTGATGTCTCAGATCGCGCAGGTTGCGCCGATTCGGTGGCCGCTCCGGGACCCAGCAGCTGGTGATCATCCGGAACAGGCCGGCGCTCAGAACAGTCCGAGGAAGCGGCGGCGGGGCTCGGGCTCACCCTCTGCCGTCCGGAGAGGTGCGCGCCCCTGGCCCCCGTCCTGCTGGTAGCGGGGAACGTTGTCGCCGATGGTGAGCAGGGCTTCCTTGTTCTTCCACCAGATCCAGTCGCGGATCGGGGGGGTTGCCAGCAGATCCTCACGGCTGAGGCCGAGACCGAGCTTGCGGGAGGCATCCACCAGCACCTCGATCATCGCCTCACCGTCACGGCAGCGGGCCAGGGCCTCATTGGTGCGCTTCGCCCCGTTCAGGGCCTTCACCAGAGCCTGCACTTTCTGGGGAACCGGGAGGGAAGCAGGATTCATCGGATCCCAGCGGCATGGATCGGACCGTACCAGCATCAGCCCGCCGGTTGGCGGTGGTGGGCTGACAGAAGTTGATTCCAGGGGCCAGACTGTGGGAAGCGCAGTTCTCACTTCGGCGCAACTTCTGCATGGCGTCCCCACCGCAGCCCTCCCGTCACTGGGTGATCGGGGACGTCCATGGCTGCGCCACAGCTTTCCAGGATCTGATCAGCAGACTTCCGGACGACGACCGTCTGCTCTTCTGCGGCGATCTGATCAACCGCGGACCACAGATCGAGCGCACCATGCAGCTGGCCTGGGGGCTGGTACAGGAGGGTCGAGCTGTCTGGCTGAGAGGAAACCACGAGCAGAGCCTGCTCAGGGCACTCACCCGCCAGCGCGGTGTCGCTGATCCGGCCCTGGCAGGGTGCGACACCTACCGACAGCTCGGCAGCCGCCAGTGCCGTCTGTGGCGGGAACGCCTGGACAGCCTTCCCCTGGCCTACTGGGGCAGGGGGTGGGTGGCGACCCATGCCGGCTTCGATCCCTCCAGCTGGCTGCCCGACCTCTCCATCCGTCAGACCTTCTGGAGCCAGTACGACGGCCGCTTCGGGGATGTGGTGATCGGCCACACTCCCGTGGCACGGGTGGAGCGCAGCGCCAACGGCATCGTCAAGATCGACACGGGCGCCTGCTATGGGGGTCGGTTAACCGCCTACTGCCCGGAAACCACCGAGCAGCGCAGCGTGCCCGGCCTGCGCAGCATCTCGCCCCAGCTTCCGGCCCCGGGGCTGATCTGTTCGTCCGAGCCCGTGGCCGGGTCCCGCTGACAGCGACCCGATGCTGACGGTGTATCGCAGCAACCGGGCCGACCTGCTCGCCCAGCTGCTGGGAGAGCACCTGCTTCAGACGCCCCCCGACCCCTTCGAGACGGTGGCTGTGGTGGTGAACACCTGGCCCACCAGTCGCTGGCTGGGAGAGCAACTGGCCCTGAAGCTGGGCGGCATCGCCGCCAACATCCGCTTCCCCTTTCCCGGCAGCCATCTGCGCGCCCTCGTCCAGCACCTCCTGGAGGAGGAGGGTGAGGGCAGCGATCCCTGGCGGGCCACCGACCTGGTCTGGCCGGTGCTCGAGTTGCTGCCACAGTTGGTTGAGGCCCCCGAAGCCGCCCCGCTGCGACGCTGGCTGGAGTGCCGCGGCGAGGGGGGCGAACTGGATGCCCCCCTCTGGCAACTGGCACGGGCGATCGCCGATGCCCTCGACGACCTCAGCCTGTACAGGCCCGCCATGGCTCAGGCCTGGTGGCAGGGCGGCTCTGGGGACAGCCTCGGAGATCCTCTGCCTGAGGCACTGCGCTGGCAGCCCCTTCTGGTCCAGCTGTTGCGTGATCGACTGCAGCGGAAGCCCTTCGGGCTGAGGATGCTGGAGCCGATCGAGCGGTTGCGTCAGGGCCGGATCAGCGGCGTGGGGATTCCCGCCCCCCTTCGCCTGTTCGGACTCAGCAGCGCCCCGCCGGTGCAGGTGCAGCTGCTCCAGGCCCTGGCCCTGGTGGTGCCGGTGGAGATCTACCTGCTCACCCCCTGTGCCGACCTCTGGCAGCGCTGCATCGAACGGCGCCGCGAGCTCCAGGACGCCCTGGCCCTGGAGCAACCCTTCGGCCTTGACTGGTTGCTGAAGACCCCTGGGCTCGAGGCGCGTTTCGGCCGCCTCGGAGGTGAGTACCAGCAGTTGCTGGAGGGCACCGGGGAGTGGCAGCTGGGCAGCGGAGAGGAACGTGATCTGTTCCTGTTGCCGGCCACGGCGGCGGCCGCTGCCCAGCGGAGAGCGAGCCTGCTGGAGCAGATCCAGGAGCAACTCGCCCAGCCAGCGGCGCAGCAGCCCCTGCAGCGAGCAGCGGATGACCACTCCCTGGAGTTCCACCCCTGCCCGGGGACACTGCGGCAGGTGCAGATCGTGCGGGATCGCGTGCTGCAGCTGCTGGCGGCAGACCCCAGCCTCGAGCCGCGCCACATCCTGGTGATGACTCCCCAGGTGGACCGGCTGGCGCCCCTGCTGGCCTCGGTCTTCTCCGACAGCGACGCCACCAGGGTTGAGCTGCCCTGGCGGCTCACCGACCGCAGCCAGCTCGATGACACCGGCATCGCCCAGACCCTGCTCCAGCTCCTGCGCCTGGCGGGTGAGCGCCTCACCGCCTCGGGCCTGGAAGGGCTGCTCGAGAGCACAGCTCTGCAGAAGCACCACGATCTGGAACCAGAGGAGGCCGCCGCCATCACCAGGGCGCTGCAGGCCAGTGGCTTCCGCTGGGGGCTGGATGGGGGCGAGCGCGGCGGCCTCGAGCAGCACACCCTGAGCTGGGCGATCGATCGCCTGCTGCTGGGCCTGGTGCTCCCCGATCAGCCCGGGCTGGCCATCGGCGACTGCGCGCCCCATCCCCTGGCCGGCACACCCGAGAGCCAGGGGCGCTGGATCCGGCTGCTCACCAGCCTCAGGCAGGCCCTGGGCCAGCTGCGCCGCAGCCGCACCGCCCACGACTGGGGCCCCTGCCTCCGGGCCCTGCTCGAGAACCTGTTCGGCGATGGCGGCGAGCGGGCCTGGGAACTGCCGACGATTCACCAGGCCATTGCCGACTGGAGCGAGGGGGCCTCGGGCTGCTCGCTGAGGATCCCGGCCATGGTGGTGGCGACGGTGCTGCAGGAGCGGCTGTCAGCCGACAGCGGCCGCTTCGGTCACCGCAGCGGCGCCCTGACGATCAGCGCCCTCGAGCCGATGCGGGCCATCCCCTACCGGGTGATCGTGCTGATGGGCCTGGACGCGGAGGTGTTCCCACGCCGGCGGCAGCGACCCAGCTTCCATCCGATGGAGCACCAACGCCTGCTGGGCGATCCCGACCCGGCCGACCAGGACCGCTACGTGCTGCTGGAGGCACTGCTCTCCGCCCGTGATCATCTGCTGATCTGCTGGAGCAGCCGGGATGAGCGCAGGGGCGATCCCCTCCCGCCGCCGGCACCGGTACGCCAGTGGCTGGATCAGCTGCATGCCGATCTCGGCAGCGAGGGGTTCGATGGGCTGCAGATGGTGCACCCGGTGAACCCGCTGGATCGGAGCAATTTTCTGGCGGCGGGGCACCGGCCGGCCCCCAGCTGCGACCAACGGCTGCAGCAGGCCCGCCAGCGCCTCGACGATCCGGCCATGGCGGCACAACCGATTCAACCCCTGGCCCTGCGTGAACCACCCGAGCCGTCACAGGCGCTCGAGAACGATCCCGGCAGCGATCCATTCGATGATCTGCGCCGCTGGCTGATGGCGCCCCAGGACAGCTGGCTGCGGCAGCTGGGCCTGCGGCCAAGGGAGTGGGCCGACCCGGTGGAGGACCTCGAACCCCTCAGCCTCGATGAGCGGCAGCGCTCCCGACTGTTGCGCGACCAGCTGGCCCGCGGTGGCCACGACCCCACGCCACCCGACTGGTCCCGGATCTGGCGGGGCCGGGGCCTTGCCCCTCCCCTGACGGCCGGCGAGCTGGAGGGGGAGGCCCTCGGCCAGCGCTGGTCGTCGCTTCAGCTGCTGCTGACTCAGCTGGGGGAACCCCGCCGCCAGCTCCATCGCTGGCAGCCCGGCCCCCTCGACCACCCCCTGGAGGCGGAGCTCGACTGGCGCGGCGATCAACTGGTCCTGGTTCACACCGCCCAGGCACGCACCCCCCACCGGCTCGATCTCTGGCTGCGGCTCTTGCTGGCGACCGCCAGCGGTCATCCTCCGCGGCAGGCGATCCTGATCGGCCGCGAGAAGGACTGTTTCGTGGTGGTGCAGCGGCTGCAGGCCATCGGGGCGGAGGCCGCCACCGAGCAGCTGCAGCAGTTGCTGAGCTGGCGGCAAAGCCATCGCCACCACTGCTGGCCGGTGCCCCCTGAAACCGGCTGGGCCTACGCCGAGGCCGAACACAAGCGTCCCGGCGATGGAGCCGGCAAGGCTCTCCAGCGCTGGGAAGGAGCTCCCCCCTGGACGGACGGGGAACGACTGCAGGAAGCGATGGCCCTCAGCTTCGGCCGCGACTGCCCGGGAGAATCCCTGGTGCGTGGCGATTTCGGAGCGTTCTCCTCCCTGGCACTGGCCCTGCATGAACCGCTGCTGGAGCAGCAGCTGAAGCCATGAGCAGCGCCAGCGCCACAGCCCAGCCGGCGGAGCTGGCGGCCAACGGTCTGCCTCTGGATCCAGGGGTGCACCTGATCGAGGCCAGTGCCGGCACCGGCAAGACCTTCACACTCGCCCATCTGGTGCTGCGGCTGGTGGGGGAGCGGCAGCTGTCCCTGCGATCCCTGCTGGTGGTCACCTTCACCAATGCCGCGGCCGCCGAACTCAGGGACCGGATCGGCCGGAGGCTGCAGCAGGCCCAGCTGCTGCTCCAGGCCCCTGATCCGGCCGGCGACGAGGGGCTCGATCAGGAGCTGAGGGAGTGGCTGGAGCAGGTGCCAGCCGAGGGGCACGAGCGTCTGCGCGCCCAGCTGCTGCTGGCGCTGGAGGAGCTGGGCTCCGCCGACATCACCACGATCCACGGGTTCTGCCACCGCAGCCTGCGGCGCCAGGCCCTGGAGGCGGGCCTGACTCCGGAGCTGGAGCTGGAGAACGACGGGGCGCTGCTGCAGGAGCAGGTGGTCCACGACTACTGGCAGCAGCAGGTGCTGCCCCTGCCGGCCCACGCCCTCAAGGGACTGATCGGCCGGGGGGTGCGGATTTCGGGGCTCAAGGCGCTGCTGGCGATGCTCGAGGGAGATCCGACCCTGGCCAACCCGGAGCTGCCGGAGGGCTGGGACCCCGAGAGCCCCCTGCCACCCCAGTGGCTGAGCCAGTGGGAGGCTGACTGGCACCGTTTTCAGGCCCTCTGGGACCAGCGGGGCGAGGCCCTGGAGCAGGCCCTCTGCGCCGCGGCGAGCGAACGCAAGCAGGCCGGAATCAAGAGCAAGGGCGCCTACAGCGCCAAGCCCCGCCTCAAACGCGCCCAGCTGCTGGGCGCCTGGCTGCAGGCTCAGCCGTGTCCGGGCTCCTACGCCGAGCTGCTGGAGGACAGGACCAGCTGGATTCCCGACTACTTCCACCCGGGGCCGGTCAGCGAGGCGGCGGCCCCGTTGGAGGGTCCGCGGCCACGGCTGCCCGAACGCCCGTTGCTGGAGGCTGCGGCTGCCCTGGTGGACGGTGCGGCCGAGTCGGTACTGAGCCATTTCTGCCACTGGGCCCGGGCCGAGCTGGCACGGCGGCGCCAGCGGGGAGGCCGCATGAGCTACGGAGACCTGCTGCTTGGCCTGGATCCCGGCGACGACGGGACCCTCCGGCCTGGCCTGATCGAAGCCATCTCCCAGCGTTACGGGGCGGCACTGATCGATGAGTTCCAGGACACCGATCCCCTCCAGTGGCGCATCCTTCACCGGGCTTTCGCAGCTCCACGGGCCCGGCCTCGGCAGCTGCTGGTGCTGGTGGGAGATCCCAAGCAGGCCATCTACCGCTTCCGGGGAGGTGATCTCGACACCTACCGCACAGCCAGCAGGAGCGCCGCCGCCAACCACCGACTCACGCGCAACTTCCGCTCCTCGCCAGCCCTGCTCGACGCGATCAACCGCCTGCTCAGCCCTGGCCTCCCCCGCTCGGCGCTGTCGGTGTCCCCCCTGCGGGCCGCCCGCCCCAGCGGGTGCGAAGCCCTGATGCTCCCTGCGGGGGAGCATCCCCTGCAACTGCTCTGGCTGGGGGGCGACCGTGCCGCTGGCGAGCCCCCCCCCAGCCGCAGCGCGATGGAAAAGCGCGTGAGTGATCGGACGGCGGCCCTGGTGCTTGATCTGCTGCTGCGCGGATGGCGATTGGGTGAAGGTGAGGGGAGCCGGCCCCTGGAGCCCTCCGACATCTGTCTGCTGGTGGACCGGCACCAGCAGGCCGAGGACCTGCGCAGGAGCCTGGAGCGGCGTGGCCTGGCCAGCCGCCTGCTCAGCCAGGGGGATGTGTTCGCCGGAGAGGGGGCCACCCTGCTGCAGCGGTTGCTCGACGCCCTCGCCGAACCGGGCAGCGGGGCGCGGCTGCGGCTGCTGGCCGCCTCCCCCCTGCTGGGCTGGAGTCCCCAGCAGCTGGAGAGCACCGGCAGCCAGGAGTGGGATCACCTCTCCGGCCAGCTGGCCCGCCTCGCCGAGCGCCTGCCCGGCGACGGCCTGCTCGCCACCCTGGGGCGGCTGCTGCGCAGCGACGAGCTGGCCCGTCTCTCCCTGAACGGGCGCTGGCTGGCTGACCTGCAGCAATGCGCCGAACTGGTGCAGGAGCGACTGCACCAGCAGCGGCTCGGGGCCGCCGCCATCGCCGACTGGTTGCGGCGGCGGCGGCTGCACCCACCCGAAACGGTGCCGGAGAACCACCAGCCCCACAGTGATGCGGTGACCTCCGCAGTGGGGGTGGTCACGGTTCACCGCAGCAAGGGTCTCGAATTCCCCGTGGTGATCTGTCCCTACTTCTGGCAGGGGGTGGGCGGCGCCAGCCGTCGGGGCTCCAAGACCCCAGGACGCCGCTGGACCCCCACGAACGTCGGCCAGCCCCAGCTGGATGTCCATCTCGATCAGCGCTGGGGACCTGGTCAGGAGGCGGCCGAGCAGGAGCAGGCCGCCCTGGCGGCGGAGCGGGAACGGCTGGCCTATGTGGCGCTCACCCGCGCCCGGGAGCTGTTGGTGCTCGGTTTCGGTCCGGCGAAGGGCCAGGGCAGCAATCCCCTGATCCCCTGGCTGTTCAGCGACCGCCCCCTGCCGCCCCTGGAGCAGGACGACGACCTCTACGACGATCACTCCGACCAGCAGTGGCTCGAGCAGCTCGAGGGCGAGATCCAGCGGCGCTCCCTGCCGATCACCCTGATCAGCGGCGCTGCCGAGCAGCCGGCCGAACTGCGCTGGCAGGCCCCGGCGGCCTCCGGGAACCTGCGCACCGGCCCCGTGCCCAGCTGGTCTCTGTTCTCGGGCTGGGGTCGCAGCAGCTACTCCAGCTGGACCCAGGCCGCCCATGGGGAGTCCCTGGCCCCGGAAGCCATCGAGGAGGGGCGCGAAACCGATGCCATCGATCGCGCAGGAAGCGATCGCGCCGGCAGCGATGACGACGACCGACGCGATCAAGGACACGCCCCCATCAACCCGGATCGGGGGGACGGCCCCCTGGCAGCGTTCCCGCGCGGTGCCGGTGCCGGTGATTGCCTGCACCGCATCCTGGAGCGGGTTGACCACCGCCTGCCCGGTGACCACCCGGCCCATCTCGAGCTGGTGGAACGGGAGCTGGAGCGTGCTGGGCTGGCGCCGGAGCACGTCCCGGCCACCCTCCGGTTTCTCGAGCAGCTCCGCCACACCCCGCTGGGAGGCCCCCTGGGCGACGTGCGTCTGGCTGAGCTGGATCCTGGGCGGCAGCTGCGCGAGATGTCCTTCGATCTCCCCCTGGCCCTGGACTCAGGTGCTTCCGCAGGAGAGGCGCTGGTGAGGGCGCAGGGTCTGGCCCAGGTGTTCAGCCGACACCCGGAAGGGAGTTTCACCGGGGCCTATGCCCGGCGTCTGGCGGGGCTGGGGGTGGCCAGCCGCGGCTTTCTCACCGGTTCGATCGATCTGGTCTTCACCGCCCCGGGGGCGGACGGACTGGAGCGCTGGTGGGTGGCCGACTGGAAAAGCAACTGGCTGGGGTTGAGCGATCCCCAGGGCCGGCCGATCGCCTGTGGGCCCGCCGACTACGGGCGAGCCGCCATGGCGGCGGTGATGGAGAGCCACCATTACCCGCTGCAGGCTCATCTCTACCTGCTGGCCCTGCACCGCTACCTGGGCTGGCGCCTGCCGGGCTACAGGGCCGAACGCGATCTCGGCGGCTATGTCTACATCTTCCTGCGGGGCGTCCCCGGTGCCATCTGTCCACCACCAGGCCTGACGATGGCTGAGCTCTCGGTGCCCGGGGTGTTCGTGGAAGCGGCCCCGCTGGGGAGGCTCGAAGCCCTCGATGCTCTGCTGCGGGAGGGTCAGCGATGACACCACACCAGCCCACCCTCACCCCCCTGGGGCCTGCCCTTGCTGAAGCCCTGCCCAGGCTCTACGGCCTGAAGGCCGATCCCTTGCTGAACGAGCTGATCCAAGCCCTGAGCGCGGCTCTGGTGCGAGGAGACCTGCAGCTGCCCCTGGAGGGCCCTGCCCCCGAGGGCATTGAGAGCGCCGAGCACTGGCCTGAGGGCCACCGCCAGGCCCTGGTGCGTTGCGGTTGGATCCAGCGAGCGGAGCAGACGTCGGCCCCGGAGGAAGACTGCCCCTCACCGGTGGTGCTCAACGAACGGGGCTTGGGCTGGCGACGCTGGCTGATGCTGCTGGAGGCCACCATGGCCGAGCTGGAGCAACGGGCCAGGCTTGCCGTGCAGCCCCCGTTGAGCCTGGAGAGCCGGCAGGCCGCCTCTGAGCGGGCCAGGCGGCGGGGCACCCTGGACCCCCGTCAGCAGGAGGCCGTGGAGGCCCTGCTCAGCCAGGGGCTGGTGTTGCTCGGCGGAGGACCCGGCACCGGCAAGACCAGCACCGTCATGCAGATGCTGGCCGCCGTGCTCGAGGAGCGTCCGGCCTGGCGGATTCACCTGGCGGCGCCCACAGGCAAGGCCGCCGCTCGCCTGCGCCAGGCGATCACCGTGGCTGGCTCCAGCCTGTCGCGGCCCCTGAGGTTGCAGCTGGCCGCCATCCCCTGCACCACCCTGCATCGTCTGCTGGAGAGCCGCGGGGACGGATTCGGGCGCAACCGGGAGCAGCCGCTGACGCTGGATCTGCTTGTGGTGGATGAGGTGTCGATGCTGGATCTCCCCCTGATGGCCGCCCTGCTGGAGGCCCTTCCCCCAGCGGCCCAGCTGCTGCTGGTGGGAGATCCCGAGCAACTGGCTCCGGTGGGACCCGGGGCGGTGCTTCAGGAACTCCAGGCCCCGGCCCGGCGCGCATCCCTGGGCAACGCCGCGATCGAGCTGACCACCGCCTACCGCAATGACGGGGCCCTTGCCCTTGCTGCCGAGCGGCTGCGGCGGGGTGACGGCCGAGGATTTCTGCAGGGTCTGAGCCAGCTGGGGGACTCGGACAACCTCAGCTGGTGGCGCTGCGCTTCAGGCCGACTGCCCACTGCGCTGCTCAAGCGGCTCCAGGCCCATCAGGCGCAGCTTTCTGAGCTGGCCTCCCGCTGGACCCCCGGCCAGCACGAGCTGGCCTTGGAGCTGCTGGCGTGTCTTGAGCGTTGCGTGGTGCTGGCCCCCACCCGTCGTGGACCCTGGGGGGTGGAGAGGCTGAACCAGCAGCTTCTGGGAGCCGACTGGAGCCGGGGACCAGGCGGATGGCCTCCTGGAACGCCGGTGCTCTGCCAGCGCAACCTGCCGGAGCAGGGGCTGGCCAATGGTGACGTGGGGGTGGTGGTGAAGGCTGAGGGTGAGCGCAGGCTGCTGTTCTGGGGAAGCCAGGAACCTGGTGACGACAGCGGTGAGGGCATGGCCGGATCGCGTCTGGTTCATCCCAGCCGGATGGCGGCTGCCGAGGCG
The DNA here is from genome assembly GCF_025128255.1 of Synechococcus sp. CS-205. NCBI lineage: Bacteria > Bacillati > Cyanobacteriota > Cyanophyceae > Synechococcales > Synechococcaceae > Synechococcus > Synechococcus sp. CS-205. Next base: position 68,048 of record NZ_JAHLZB010000049.1, on the reverse strand, counting down.
GCCTTCGCGATCACGATCCACAAATCCCAGGGAAGCCAGTACCAAGAGGTGCTGGTGCTGATGCCGGAAGGGGAGAGCCGCTGGGACCGGCGGCTACTCTACACGGCCCTCACCAGGGCCCGGCAGGAGGCCGTGCTGATCACCCCCGAAGGCCAGGGGTGGCTGCCCGTCTGAGGGCAGCCGAGCCGGTTCAGCGGATGAACAGCATCTCCTGGTAAGTGGGCAGCGGCCAGGCGTTGTCATCGACCAGGGTCTCCAGGCCATCGACGGCCTCCCGGATCTTGTGCATCAGCGGCAGCAGGCCGTCGGCGCAGTGCCGCATGTGGGCGGCAGAACCGTGGGGAGCGCTGGCCAGGGCCGACTCAAGCGCCGTGCAGTTGGCCAGGAGTTCCTGGTTGAGAGTAGCGATGCGTCCGGCCATCGCACGATCGGGGGGAAGGCCCAGATCTTCCTGATAGCGCAGGGAATTGGCCAGATCTCCGAGGTACTGCATCACCGCGGGATACACCTGGGTGCGGGCGATCTGCAGGGCCAGCTTGGCCTCGACCTCGACGGCCAGGACGTATTGCTCGGCGTAGACCTCAAAGCGGCTCTGAAGTTCCACCGGTGTGAGCACACCCATCCGGGCGAAGAGGTCCTTGACGGAGTCGCGCTCCAGCACCAGCAGTGCATCGGCGGTGGTCGGCAGGTTCTCCAGTCCCCGCTCGTTGACAGCCATCTGATGCCACTCGTTGGAGTAGCCGTCGCCGCCGAAGACGACGCTGCCATGGGCCTCCATGATGGCCTTCAGCACCGAGGCGGCAGCCGATTCCAGCGACTCCCCGGCCCCCATCTTGGCCTCCAGTTCGTTGCACATGTACTCGAGTGAATCAGCCAGAATCGTGTTCATGGCCACGAGCGGCCCTGCCACTGACTGATTCGAACCCACGGCCCTGAATTCGAAACGGTTGCCGGTGAAGGCGAAGGGGGAGGTGCGGTTGCGGTCGCCGGGATCCTTGGGGAATTCCGGCAGGGTGTCGACACCCAGTTGCATCAGGCCACCGTGGTCGGTGCTGCCGAGATTCCCGTTCTTGATCATCGTGTAGACCTCCTCCAGCTGGCTGCCGAGGTAGATCGAGATGATCGCCGGAGGTGCTTCATTGGCGCCCAGGCGGTGATCATTGCCGGCCGTGGCCACCACGGCACGCAGCAGCGGGCCATAGAGGTGGGCACCGCGGATCACGGCCCCGCAGAACAGCAGGAACTGCATGTTCTCCTCGGGGCTGCTGCCGGGATCCAGCAGGTTGCCCTGGGTGGAGTTGCCCACCGACCAGTTCACATGCTTGCCGGAACCGTTGATGCCCTCAAAGGGCTTCTCGTGCAGCAGGCAGTTCATGCCATGCTTGCGCGCCGTGTTCTTGAGCAGCGTCATCGTCAGCTGCTGGTGGTCGGTGGCCACGTTGGCCGCCTCGAAGAAGGGAGCGATCTCGAACTGACCGGGGGCCACTTCGTTGTGGCGGGTCTTGGCGGGAATCCCCAGCCTGTACATCTGCTGCTCCACGTCCTGCATGAAGACCTGGACCCGCTGGGGGATGGCGCCGAAGTAGTGGTCGTCGAATTGCTGACCCTTGGCGGACGGATTGCCAAACAGGGTGCGGCCCGAGAGCAGCAGGTCGGGGCGGAGGCTCACGAAGGCGCTGTCCACCAGGAAATACTCCTGTTCAGCGCCACAGCTGGAGTTGACCGGAGCCACGTCGGAGTTGCCCAGCAGCTTGAGCAGACGCTGAGCCTGTTTGTTCATGGCTGCGTTGGAGCGCAGCAGCGGGGTCTTCTTGTCGAGGGCCTCGCCGGTCCATGACACGAAGACCGTGGGGATGCAGAGGGTAACGCCATTGGGCGTCGCCATCAGGAAGGCAGGGCTGGTGATATCCCAGGCGGTGTACCCGCGGGCCTCGAAGGTGGAGCGGATGCCGCCGTTGGGGAAGGAGGAACCGTCAGGCTCCCCCTGCACAAGCACTTTGCCAGTGAACTCACAGATGGCGGAGCCGTCACCCTGGGTGGAGATGAAACCGTCGTGCTTCTCAGCGGTGGAGTTGGTGAGGGGGTAGAAAACGTGGGCGTAATAAAGAGCGCCGCGGCTCACGGCCCAGTCCTTCATTGCCTGAGCCACCACATTGGCAACCGAGACGTCAAGCTTGCCGCCGTCCTTGATGGTTTTCTGAATTGACTTGAAGATCTCCTTTGGCAAGGACGACTTCATCTTGGAGAGATTGAAGACGTCAACAGCCCAGATGTCCTGCAGGGGGGCTGCAGGGGCGGTCGCCGCCGCCGGTCGTTCCTGGGTGCGCTGAATGGCGTCGAGACGCGGGGAGCTGGGCATGTAAGACCGTGTGTCTGGGTCACATCCAAGTAGGCAGCCTTGCCCCGGGATGAAGCGGTTGCTACAGAGAAGCCGTCCAGCCTGCACACTGGATCGGTGCCGATGGCACCGCCGAGCTGGCGTCCCCTCCGCCATGGGACAGACTGGAGTTGTCCCCAGCTCGGTCCCCATGATCCGTTATTACCTCCTGCTGCCGGACCCCAAAGGAGGAGAACCCACCCTCGGCCGGATGATGGACGACCGCAGCGAGGCCTGCTTCGACGCCAGCAGCACTCCCCCCACCTGGCAGGGCTGCACCAACCAGATCCAGCGCCGCCTTCACGCCCACGACAAGATCGCCGAGATCAGTCAGGCCCGGGCCCAGGCCTGGAAGCCAGCCGCCTTTGTCTGAGGGCGCAGGGCCGCCAGCCCGGACGGCAGAACCCCGCGGGCGACCCGAGCTCCGTTGCGAGCGCCCGTGGGGCTGGTTCGAAATCCTCTCCAGCGGTCCCGGCTATCTGATCAAGCGGCTCTGGCTCCATCCAGGCGGCCGCATCAGCCTGCAGCGGCACCGCCACCGCAGCGAACTCTGGGTGGTCGTTGAGGGTGACGGCCTGCTGGAGTGCCGGGGCGAGCGGCTGAGTGCTTTCCCTGGCAGCACTCTGAGCATCCCCACTCTGGCGATCCATCGGGCCAGTGCCGGAAAACGGGGACTGATGATCCTGGAAGTGCAGCGTGGCGAGGAACTCAGCGACAACGACATCGAACGGTTCGAGGATGACTACGGACGACTGGGCTGATGGCCAGGCCTGAGGGCTTGGATGTGTTCGGGTGCTAAGATCTCTATTCCCCCTTTGATAAAGGGCAAGGCAGTCTTTCTTCAGGCCCTGTGGCCGCGAGATACGGGTACCTGCCGGCCTGCGTTGAAGGAATTCCCAGGCCAAGGCCCCATCAACTCATCGTGACCCAGCCCAACGCGAGCGAGAGCTTTGCGTGCTCCATCGACTTGAGCGCCCATCCCGCCCATCCTCCATTTCATCCCACCGCGAGCGATCCCATCACCACCACCCCTTCCATCCAGCCCAGCAACTCCACCCTCTCCAGCTGTGTCGATCTGAGTGCCCTCGAAGGGCCAGAGTCAACCCCTGGTGAAGCCAGCGGCGACCTTACGGCCATAGCCGTCGAATCCACCTTGATCGGGCCGCTTGATGAGCAGCCTCAAGGCGCTCAAGAGGAGCCTGCCGGTGGATTTGCGGGGTTCGGGCTTGGGGCTGAGATCCTCGCCGCTGTGGCGGATTGCGGCTACAGCGATCCTTCACCCATTCAGAAGGCTGCCATACCCGAGCTGATGCTCGGTCGCGACCTGGTGGGCCAGGCCCAGACCGGCACCGGCAAGACCGCGGCCTTTGCCCTGCCCCTGCTGGCTCGCCTCGATCCCCAGCAGCGGACCCCCCAGGTGCTGGTTCTCACCCCCACCCGCGAACTGGCGCTCCAGGTGGCCGAAGCCTTCAACGGCTACGCAGCCAAGCTTCCCCAGGTGCGGGTGTTGCCCATCTACGGCGGCGCCGACTTCCGTGACCAGATCATTCGCCTCAAGCGGGGCGTTCAGATCGTTGTGGGCACCCCCGGCAGGGTGATGGACCACATGCGTCAGGGCACCCTCGATCTCTCCGCTCTTCGCTGCCTTGTTCTCGATGAGGCCGATGAGATGTTGCGCATGGGCTTCATCGACGACGTGGAGTGGGTGCTGGAGCAACTGCCGGAACAGCGGCAGGTGGTGCTCTTCTCCGCCACCATGCCTGCGGAGATCCGCCGACTGTCCCGCAAGTACCTGCAGAACCCGGCTGAGGTCACCATTCAGCAGAAGGGTGCTGAGAACAGCACGATCCGTCAGCGCCACCTGGTGGTGCATGGTGGCCAGAAACTGGAAGCTCTCACCCGTGTGCTCGAAGCCGAGAGCAGCGAAGGTGTGATCATCTTCGCCCGCACCAAAGCCATCACCCTCACCGTTTCGGAAGCCCTGGAACAACAGGGCTACGACGTGGCGGTGCTCAACGGGGATGTGCCCCAGAACCAGCGGGAACGCACGGTGGAGCGGTTGCGCAGCGGTCAGGTGAATGTGCTGGTGGCCACGGACGTTGCCGCCCGGGGGCTGGATGTGGAGCGGATCACCCTGGTGATCAATTACGACATCCCCTTCGACAGCGAAGCCTATGTGCACCGCATCGGCCGCACGGGCAGGGCCGGCCGTCAAGGTGACGCGATCCTCTTTCTCACCCCCCGGGAAAGACGTTTCCTCGGCGGACTGGAGCGGGCCGTCGGCAAACCCATCAGCCCGATGGAGGTGCCCACCAATGCCGACATCAACCAGAGTCGCCTCGATCGCCTGCGCGAACGGCTCACCACCCTGGTGGGGACCCCTCGCTCCAATGAACAGGAACTGGCCCTTCTCAGCGAAATCCTGCAGCGGGTCGGCAGCGAGATCAGCGCCACCCCTGAGCAACTGGCCCTCGCCGCCCTGCAACTGGCCGTCGGCGACAGGCCCCTGCTGATTCAAGGGCCAGAGACCTGGCGCCAAACTTCCCCCAGCCGGGACCGCCAGCGCGGCAACGACGACGACCGCCGCAGTGATCGCCGGGGGGGCTCCTCCCGCAGTGGTTCCAGCCGGCTGGAAGCCTCCTCACCTCCGGAGGCCGACATGGAACGGTTCCGGATCGAGGTGGGCTGGCAGGACCGGGTCAAGCCCGGCAACATCGTCGGTGCCATCGCCAATGAAGCAGGGCTGAATGGTCGCAGCATCGGGCGCATCCAGATCTTCGACACGCACAGCACTGTGGATCTTCCCAGTGGGATGCCCGAAGATGTGTTCAATGCGCTGCGGCGGCTGCGGGTGATGAACAAGGAGCTCCAGATCACCCGCCACAAGTCCTGAGTCAGCCCTGCACTTCAATCCGGCGTCTCTCCCCTTCCATGCCAGCTCTTCACAGCACAGCGGCCAGCGCTCAACGGACCAAGTCCACTTCGACCACCGTGCTGCTGTTGCCCCTGGCCACCCTTGCTCTGGCAGGCCTGGCGGAGCTGACCATGGCCGGGGCCGTGGAAGCAGAAGCCACCGTGATGGCCTCTGCTTCCACCAGCCAGCGTGATCAGCAGGTCAGCAAGCTCTGTCTCGCCACCGTCAGCGCGGCCTTCCAGGCAGCCCGCAAGGCCCTGCCCCCGGGCCTCGGAACTTTCGCCTGCTCCTGCTTTCTCGATGAGGTGAACCAGGGCGCTGGGCTGGATGTGGCCCAGACCACCTGCCGTCAGCGCACCATGGCCCGCTACAGCCTCTGAGCTCAGGCGCACAGGCCGGTGACATCATCGGTGCCGACCACACTCAGCTGAGTGACGGTGAGGGTTTCGATGGCGGCAATCAGGCTTGGTTGAGCTTCTGGAGTTTCACAGACGACCAGGGTCTGGAGGAGATCAAAACGATCCTGGGCGGCGAGTTCACCATCGTCACACCAGTCCAGGCTCCAGGGAACGGGGGCAGGCATTGCTTCGGGATCACTTATGTTTTGGTTTCATGACACTGGAGCACCCTGCTCCGTCGCCCTCTTTTCTTCGGATTTCCTTCCACTCCACTTCATGCTTCGCCATCAACGCCGGGACGATTCAGGCCCGCCAGAACGACGTTGGGGTGCAGGCCAAAAACGGTGTCCCAGGGCACAGCGCCAAGACGATGCCAGCGGGATCTGCGGACATCTTGTAAAATTGATTTGATTCCAGGCTCCAAGGCTCCCATCGATCAGCTCCAAAGGACCCGCTCCAGACGGGCAGTCCTTGAGGAACCCCAAGCATTCACGAATCAGTTCCAGGTTCCCTTCAAGGAATGACTATTTACGTTGGCAATCTCTCTTTCCAGGCCGAACGGGAGGATTTGCTTGATCTTTTCGGCCAGTACGGCGAAGTCCGTCAATGCAGCCTGCCTCTTGATCGCGAAACCGGCCGCAAGCGTGGCTTCGCCTTCGTGGAGCTCACCGACGACGCTTCAGAGCAGAAGGCGATCGACGATCTCCAGGATGTGGAGTGGATGGGTCGCATGATTCGGGTCAACAAAGCCAGTCCCCGTGAGCGCAGCGGCGGTGGTCAGCGTGGCGGCGGTGGCGGCTACGGAGGTGGCGGCCGCTGGTGACCCTTCAGCGCTGACCCGCCTTGGGCCTCGGCTGATCGGGTGGTGTTCAGACTGAAGGCGAACTGCCTGATTCCATGACCCACCCGCGCAACCGCTCCCCGATCCGCCGGCTGCTGAAGGCCCTGAGGCCCCACCGCCGTCTGGTCTGGCTGGCCTCGGTCTGCTCAGTGCTGAACAAACTGTTCGATCTGGCCCCGCCAGTGCTGATCGGCCTGGCGGTGGATGTGGTGGTCCGCCAGCAGACCTCCTGGCTGGCGGACCTGGGGCTGCGAACGGTCCCTTCCCAGCTCACCGCCCTGGCGGTCGCTTCCTTTCTGATCTGGAGTGCCGAGTCCCTGTTCGAGTACCTCTATGGGGTGCTCTGGCGCAACCTCGCCCAGACCATGCAGCACGAGCTCAGGCTCGAGGCTTACGGCCACTTGCAGCAGCTGGAGATGGCCTTCTTCGAGGCCGGAAGCACCGGCCGCCTGATGGCCATTCTCAACGACGACATCAACCAGCTGGAGCGTTTTCTTGACCACGGTGCCAATGAACTGCTGCAACTGACCACCACCGTGCTGGCGGTGGGGAGTGTGATGGCGGCCCTCTCCCCCGGTGTGGCAGGCGCAGCCTTTCTCCCCATTCCAGTGATCCTCTGGGGCTCGATTCTGTTTCAGAAGCGGCTGGCTCCCCGCTACCGGGAGGTGCGTGAACGGGCCGGTGATCTCAACAGCAGCCTCTCGAACAATCTCGGCGGCATGCTGACGATCAAGAGCTATGCCGCCGAAGCCTGGGAACTGGAGCGGATCCGCCTCCAGAGTGAGGCCTACCGCAGCAGCAACAGGCGGGCCATCCGTGTCTCCGCCGCCTTCATTCCCCTGATCCGTTTTGCCATCCTCTTCGCCTTTCTGGCGATCCTGGTGGTCGGTGGACTGCAGGCCTGGCGGGGCACCATCGCCGTGGGCACCTACAGCTTCCTGGTGTTCATCACCCAGCGGCTGCTCTGGCCCCTCACCACCCTGGGACGCACACTCGACGACTTTCAGCGGGCCATGGCCTCCAGCAACCGGGTGCTCGACCTGCTCGAAACACCGATCGCGATCCCAGGCGGCGATCGCCCGCTGCCCCTGGCAGGGGTGCGCGGCGCGCTTGAGTTCCGCTCCGTGGGCTTCGGCTACCAGGGACGCGAGCCGCTGCTGGTCGACTTCTCCCTGTCGGTTCCAGCCGGACACACGGTGGGCCTGGTGGGCGCCACCGGCTCCGGCAAAAGCACCCTGGTCAAGTTGCTCTTGAGGCTCTACGCGGTGCAGCAGGGCGAGATCCTGCTCGACGGCCAGCCGATCCAGGAGCTGCAGCTGGGCGACCTTCGCCACGCCATCGGCCTCGTGAGCCAGGAGGTGTTCCTCTTTCACGGCACCGTGGCCGAGAACATCGCCTACGGGAGCTTCGCCGCCAGCCCTACCGCCATCGCGAGGGCTGCGGCCCTGGCCGAAGCGAGTGTGTTCATCGAGGCCCTTCCCCAGGGCTACGACACCGTTGTGGGGGAGCGGGGGCAGCGGCTCTCGGGCGGCCAACGCCAGCGAATCGCCCTGGCCAGGGCGATTCTCAAGAACCCTCCCGTGCTGATCCTCGATGAAGCCACCGCTGCCGTCGACAACGAAACAGAAGCCGCCATCCAGCGCTCGCTCGAGCAGATCACGGCCGAGCGCACCACCCTGGTGATCGCCCACCGGCTCAGCACGGTGCGCCACGCCGACCGGATCGTGGTGATGGAGCAGGGCCGGATGGTGGAGCAGGGCCGTCACGACGACCTGCTGCGCGAAGGAGGGGCCTACGCCCGGCTCTGGAGGGTTCAGGCCGGCCTGCGCGAAAACGAGGCACTCCTGGCCTGAATGCTCCACCATGGAGCCACAGTGATTCCAGGTCCCCAGCGGCGGCGGGCCCTCGCCCATGGCCCAGACATCCGGTCCCTACGAGCTGCCGCCCCTGGCCAGGCAGGACCTCCTGGAGCTGCCCATCAGACGGCTTCAGCCCACCCAGCTGTGCCTCGGGCTGGCGGAGGTGCGCTCCAGAGCCCGGGATTTCAGCATGGAAACGGCGGCGGAACGGCGCCGTTATCTGCGCACCCGGCCGGTACCGGTGGCCGTGAGCAGTGCCGGGGAGCACTGGATGATCGACCGTCATCACCGGCTGCGGGCTCTGCTGGACGTGGATGCCGATGCCACGGCGTTCTGTGCGGTGGTGCTGGTGCTCTCCGGTGCCAGTCGCACCCACTGCCTTGAAGAGCTCAACCGCCGCGGCTGGCTGTATCTGCGCGATGCCGGCGGCCGGGGGCCCCACCCCCCGGAGCGCCTGCCCATGGACCTGGCCGGCCTGGAGGACGATCCCTTCCGCAGCCTGGTCTGGAAGCTGAAGCAGGAGGGTCTGATCCGCGCCCAGCCCCAGGTGCCCTTCCTGGAGTTTCACTGGGGCAGCTGGTTGCGTCGCCAGGACCTGCCGGCCTTCAACTCGATGGATCTGGGCCCCGCGCTGCCCGAGGCCAGACGCCTGGTGCGCGCCCGGGGCGGGCAGGGCGGCCCGCCGGCCCCCTGAACGCGGGCCGGCAGCCCAGCCCGGGTTCAGCAGGGGAACTGGACCATTGCCACCCAGGGACAATGGGATCTGGACGGTGTGGATGAAATAAGGTTTCATCAACGTGACAACCGGTGGGATCAGTCCCATCGATGGCTGACGCCCATGCCCAGCGCTTCAGGTTTTCTCCCCTCTGAGCTCCGGGCCGTCGGGCCGGCTTCCACGGCCAGGCGTCCATGAAGCCTCACCCTCCTTCGGTGCCGATGACCTCCAGCCCCAGATCCCGCCGAGTCCCGCTTCTCTTAGCGACGCTGCTTGGACTGGCTGGAGGTCTGGCCCTCTCCGGCCCCCTGGCCTCAGTCTTCAAGGGCGACTGGGCCACCCAGACCGCCAAACTCACCGGTCAGCTCAGCAATCCCTTCGCCGCCTGGGGAGGTGAGGGACGCGATGTGCTCGTGCTGGGCACCGACGTGAGCGGTGGCAACACTGATGTGATGTTTTCGATCCGGATCGCCGACGGCGTCACCCGGATCACCCAGGTCCCCAGGGACACCTACATCGACTCGGCCCGTTTCGGGGGAATCAAGGCCAATGCGCTCTATGCCTACGGTGGCGCCGAAGCGGTCAAGCAGGAACTCTCGGAGCGCCTCGGACGTCCGATCGACCATCACCTGCTGGTGAACCTGGGGGCGATCCGCCGCATGGGCGATGTGCTCGGCGGCGTGGAGGTGGACGTGCCCAAGCGGATGTATTACGTCGACAACAGCCAGGGCCTCTACATCGATCTGCAGCCTGGCCTGCAGACCCTCAAAGGCCGCGATCTGGAGGGCTTCCTGCGCTGGCGGCACGATGAGGAGGGTGATCTGGGCCGGATCGATCGGCAGAAGCTGGTGCTGGCCGCCCTGTTCAGCAAGCTGACCCGGCCCGAGAACCTGGTACGGCTGCCCAGCCTGATCGGAGCCGCCGGCCAGGACCTCAACACCGACCTGGGACCGATGGAAATCGGTGGACTGATCACCGCCATGGCCACCACCCGCTTCGATGCGGAGCGTCTCAGTGGACGCCCCTTCGATCTGCATGGGATCAGTTACTGGGAGGCCGACTGGCCCCCCCTCTCCGTTGAAGCCAGCACCACATCCACATCCTCCGGCGAGAGGCTGGAGGGCGACCGCTACCTGTTCTGAGATCAGGCTCAGCCCCAGTTGGAGCCGGCATCATCTGAGGCCCCCGGCAACCGGACCACGGCCCGAGGATCTCCTCCAAGCGCATCAGCCAGCAGCTCCGCCAGGGGAGGCGCCAAGGCAAAGGGGCTGCTGAGTCCGGCAAACACCCACAGGCCCGCCACTTCTGGCACAGGGCCCACCAACGGTGGTCCACGGCCCGTGAAGCTGACTGGCACCTGCTGGAAACAGGCGGGCACCTTGGCGAGCCGGGGATCGACCCTCCCCAGGCTCCGGCGCAGGCGCTGTTCCAGCGGTGCAGCCTCGGGCGGGGCTCCACAGGCGGTCCCTGGCCTGATCAGGCTGCTCTGACCCAGCAACAGGCCCTCGCCCCAGGGGGCCAGCCCTGCGTCGATGATCCAGGCCGGCTGCCGCAGCTGCTCCGCGCGCTGCTCCAGGGCCATGCGCTCCGCCAGCAGGGGCATCAGGATGTCATTGGCAGGCATGAGACTGCAGGCGCCCAGCAGCTCCCGGGTGAGCCGCGGATCCTCCAGCAGCAGCACCCCGGCCCAGCTCACCCGCAGGCGATCGGCCAGGCCCGGCCAGAGGGCACGACAACCGGACCCGGCGGCAAGCACCACCTGCCCGGCGGGCAGGGCCCCCGGCCGCAGCGGGGCACAGCGCTCCCGGCGCCAGTGCACCCCGGCCCGCTGCAGGGCCACGGGCAAGGCCAGGGCAAGCGCATGGCCGTCGACACGGCCATAGTCGACTCGCAGCGCTCCTGCCACTCCCGAGACAGGCGAGGCGCCCAGGCGTTCCACCTGATCAGCAGCCAGATGGCGGCGCACCAGGGTGTCCACCTGGGCCAGGGCCCGGTCCACCGACGAGGCCCCATCGTCCTGGCTCCAGTACAGCCTCAGGGAGCAGGGGCGCCAGCCCAGAGGACCATGCCGGGACTCCAGCCGTTTCCAGGCCGCCGGAGCTGACGCCATCAGCTGGTTCATCGGCCCTGGGGCACCGGCCCACCAGGGCACTCCGCCGTAACTGAAACCCGTGGCGCCAGAGCCTGTGCAGGGATCGAGGAGTTCCACCGTGGCGCCGCGCTCGGCCAGGGCCAGCGCCACCAGGGAGCCAGCCAGACCGGCTCCGATCACCAGCACATCGGCCAAGCGTCAGATCTGCAGGGTGAAGGAGGTGATCACACTGCGGAACAGATCCTTCACCTTCGGCCAGCGCAGTTCATTGGTGCTCGCCGCCAGGGTGTAGAGCCGACCCCTGTCCACCACCACGGTGGCCAGCTCGTGGCGATCGCGGTCGGAGAGATGAACCGCATACTCCAGGTCGTAGAAGGTGTGGCCGCCGTCGTTCCGCTCATCCGCCTGCACCAGCTCGGCCTCGCGGCCGCTGCCCTCCGGGGCGATCACGATGCGGCGCAGCTTCTCGCCCACCGCCACGGGGCTGCCGAGAGAATCCAGTTCGTTGGTGGCGTTCACCTCCGAGATCACCAGGCTGAGGGTTTCATCGCTGTTGATCAGATCGTGGAAGACCACCTGGGGGCCGTTGCTGACCGCCACCCGGGTCCAGCCCGTGGGATAGAGAAAGGCATAGCGTCCATCCGGGCTCTGGAAGGAATTCAGCCCGGCCGCCGCGGCGCTGCACCCGGCCAGGCCGCCCACCATCAGAAGGGTTCCCAGCAGCAGGCCGAGCACACCCCGACGCAGGGAAGGGAGCCAGGGAAACGAAGGGCGCTGCGCCATGGGATACCGAGCAAGCGGATGGGGTGGGATCACACCGACACCATTGTTGCCGGTGGCCTCGCTCCTAGATTGGCCTCAGTTGCGGCGGATTCCTGAGCGGCTTCACCAGGCCCCTGGCGCGGCTGATCGATCAGTTCGAGCGCCTTCCTGGGATCGGACCCCGCACGGCCCAGCGCCTGGCCCTGCACCTGCTGCGCCAGCCCGAGGAACAGGTGCACGCCTTCGCCGACGCCCTGGTCGGCGCCCGGCGTCAGGTGGGGCAGTGCAGCCGCTGTTTTCACCTCTCGGCCGAACCTCTCTGCGAGATCTGTCGCAACGAGGAGCGGCGCAATGGTCAGCTCTGCGTGGTGGCCGACTCCCGCGACCTGCTGGCCCTGGAGCGCACCCGTGAGTACAAGGGGGGCTACCACGTGCTCGGCGGACTGATCTCGCCGATGGATGGCATCGGGCCAGAACTGCTCCAGATCCAGCCCCTGGTGCACCGGGTCGATCAGGAGACGATGGGGGAGGTGATCCTGGCCCTGCCCCCCAGCGTCGAAGGGGACACCACCAGCCTCTATCTGGCCCGGCTGCTGCGTCCGTTCTGCCTGGTGAGCCGCATCGCCTACGGGCTGCCGGTGGGTAGCGAGCTCGAGTACGCCGATGAGGTCACCCTGGCGCGGGCCCTGGAGGGTCGGCGCCGGATGGAGTGAGCGTCATGGTTCGCCGCACCAGCCGTTACAGCCCGATCCCCCCTGCCGAACGGCTCCCTGCCTGGTTGCGCCGCCCGATCGGCAGCGCTTCCGCCCTGGAAACGGTTCAGGCCGTGGTCAAGGGCCAGCGCCTGCACACAATCTGCGAGGAAGGGCGCTGCCCCAACCGGGGTGAGTGTTATGCCGCCGGCACCGCCACGTTCCTGCTCGGCGGGCCGATCTGCACCCGCAGCTGTGCGTTCTGCCAGGTGGAGAAGGGCCGCGCGCCGCAGCCCTTCGACCCCCGGGAGGCCGAGCGGGTGGCGGAGGCTGTGGTGCAGCTGGGGCTGCGCTACGTGGTGCTCACCGCCGTCGCCCGCGACGACCTGGCCGACCACGGAGCCGCGCTGTTCACCGGCACCATGGCGGCGATCCGGCAGCGCAATCCCCTGATCGCGATCGAGGTGCTCACCCCCGATTTCTGGGGGGGCCACACCCACCGGGGCGAAGGAGAGGCCGCCCAGCGGCAGCGGCTGGCCACTGTGCTGGCAGCCCAGCCCGTCTGCTTCAACCACAACCTCGAGACGGTCGAGCGGCTGCAGGGGGAGGTGAGGCGGGGCGCCACCTACGAGCGCTCCCTGGGGTTGCTGGCGGCGGCCCGGGAACTGGCTCCGGGCATCCCGACGAAATCAGGGCTGATGCTGGGGCTGGGCGAGACACCAGAGGAGGTGGTGGCCACCCTGGAAGCGCTGAGGCGGGTCGACTGCCAGCGCCTCACCCTGGGTCAGTACCTGCGCCCATCCCTGGCCCACCTGCCGGTGGCGCGCTACTGGCAACCCGCGGAATTCGAGCGGCTCGGGGCGATCGCCCGTGAGCTCGGGTTCCAGCAGGTGCGCAGTGGCCCCCTGGTGCGCAGCAGTTATCACGCCGCAGGCGATTGAGGCCAGACCAGGCCTGCCGCTGGTTTCACCAGGCCACGGAGTCGAGCACCGTGGAGCAGAGGCGGTAGAGGCGCTCCCCATCGACGGATTCCTTCTCCTTCGCCTTGAATCCCGGCAGGACCGTCTGAATCGATCGGGTGACGACACCGGGACTCTCACCTGAGGCATAAAGAAGGCAACTCCAATGCAATCTGTGCTCAGCCGTGCGGATCCAGAGCTGAGCGACACCGGTCAGAGCGATCACAACAAGACTGGATGTCAGCGTGATCAGGCATGACCTGGGAATCATCGGCAACGAAAACGGCATCACTACAATGCCATGGGCCTCGCTGGGCAAGGCTTCGGCGGGGTGGCGCCTCCTGCCAAGGAGTCAACAAACGGACCTGACGCCGGCTTTGACCTGCGGGCACCACTCTCCCGCCGGATCAGTGACTGGATCGTCAAGGTGATCACCGGCTGATCACTCGCCACGAAGCCAGTGGCTGACGCGGGCTCGATCGACAAAGAGAAGATCCTGACTCCAGTGACAAGAGATGATGAATCGCGGATGCTGAGGCGGCCTTCAATCAGTCTTCTCTGCGCATCAACAGAGAAATGAATTGCCGGCAAGAGGAGGAGAATCTCTCACTGAACATCCATCCAGAGCCATTGACAAGCAGATGAAGGATGGGGAGCGGACGATCGCCAAGACCCACAGATCCACAAGCGTTCTGCTTGCCGGCATGGTTGGCTTCACGGCCTTTGACGATCTCAGTGATCAGCCTCGAGTTGAGAAGATCAAAACCATTGCCGATTGGCTGCTGAAACGACGGCACAGCAAGCAATAGCAACATCTCAAGCATGAAGAGATTTTGCGTTGTCTGAAGGCTTATGGAGAAATGCGCGGATACGCTCACTCAGCGTAGAGTCTTGCTGGCACCAAGGTCTGAACGTTCGCCATCAGGCTTCGATAAACGCCTGTCTGGAACCCCTTTGGTCGCCCCTCTTCTCCTCCCTTCCAACACGCATTTTCCCCCATGGCACTGGTCCAGGCGCCCGCCTTAGGCATTGATCGCTTCGCCAATGATCGCAACAGGGAAAGCTGGTCGCACGGCTCCGAGCAGGACACGAACACGATCCTCCGGGCTGTCTATCAGCAGGTGCTCGGTCAGCAGTACGTGATGGCCAGCGAGCGACTGAATGGGGCAGAGTCCCTGTTCCGCAATGGAGATTTGAATGTAAGAGAACTGGTGCGAACCGTGGCCAAGAGTGGCCTGTATCGCTCCAGATTCTTTGAAAACTGCAACCCTTATCGGTTCATCGAACTGAACCACAAGCATCTGCTTGGTCGAGCGCCGCAGAACAAGGCAGAGATGCTGCATCACTTCACGATCCTGCAGGAGCAGGGCTACGATGCCGAGATCGACTCCTACATCGACAGCAACGAGTACCAGGAACGTTTTGGTCTTGATGGTGTGCCCTACCTGCACGGCTGGGATTACTCCAAAGGCCATGAAGGTCGTCAGTTCTCCTGGCTGATGCAACTGGCCCGAGGGGCGGCTGCCTCGGTGAAGGGGGATTCCAGCGGAACCCAGTTCCGCCTCGGCAAAGCCCTGCACCAGGACAAAGCCGTGCCGGTGCGGGGTTCCGGGGCTCGGGTGGTGATCGTCTCCACGGAAGGACCGTTCAAGGCGGTTGTGAGCAACCAATCAGGGATTTCCTCGGAGTTCGCTCCGGAAACCTCCCTGAGGGCCCCCTCCCAGGAGCACCGGGTGGAGGCTCTGAGGGTCTCGTCCGGCGAGAGCAGCAGTGGCAGCGGCCGGCTGGTCACCATCTCGGCCACGGGGATCGCCAACAACGACTACGTGCGCAGTGGCGCTTACGTGATCCGGGTTCCGTTCAGCCGCATGAACCAGGCCCTGCAACGGGTCAACCGCCTGGGCGGGAGGGTCACCAACGTCGTGGTCAGCTGAGGAATCCACCGCGCGGGGGTGGCCATGGGCCAGGAGACAACTCCTGGCCGCCGGGAATCTTCAGAAAGATGGAAGGCCCTGGGCACCCCCCGGCAGCTCTCCCATAGGCTGAGAGTGGATTGACGTTCTGGGCCTGTCGCCAATCAAGGAAGTCCATGGCTGTGAGGATCGATCGTGAAACGTTCCTGAAGCGGGCGATGGAGCGATTTGGACATCGCTACAGCTACGAGGACATCGAATACCGCAGTTATCGCAGCCCAATCAAGATCCGTTGCCTGGATCATCCCGTTCGGCTGATCGTGATCACGCCCGAGCGCCATCTGCAGACCACGGGCGGTTGCAAGTATTGCCTGCGCGCCTACCGCCAGCAGGCCATGGCCTCCTCTGTGACTGTTTCGTCGGTGTCCGTCACTGAGGCTCCCCTGAGCCAGGGGGCATCCGATCCGGAGCGCCAGGATGCAGCCCTCCGATCGAGAGCCTGATGGAGTGGCGTCGGAGCAAAGAAACCAGTTCATGGCCGCGATCGGCTGCAGAGGACGCTGACAGATGACCGGCAACCTCCAGGCCATTGGCTTTCTGATCAGCTGGGTGTTGGGTTGGGGGATCGGTGGCTCCCTGATCGATGCCGGATTCATCCAGGCCGGGGTGTATTCGATCGAGACCAACCAGCTGGGAACCCTGGCCACCTTCACAGTCTGGACGCTGATCTGGGGAGGGCTGGGCTTTCGCCTCTACCAGCGGTTCACTGGCTCCAGCCAGGACAGCTGAAGGCCGCCAGGGAGCCAGGACCGAGGGGCCCTGCTCAGAGCTCCAGCTCGCCGAGGGAGCGCAGGCAACGCACCTGGGGCGGGTAGTGGTCCAGGTCGATCCCGTCGGGGAGGAGCACATGCACCAGGGCTCCCGCAGCCAGGGCTGCCTGGGCACCCGCAGGAGAATCCTCGAACGCCCAGCAGGCCCTGGCGGCCACGCCGAGCCGCCGGGCCGCCAGCAGAAAGATATCTGGGGCGGGCTTGCCCTCGGCCAGCTCGGAATCATCCCCGCAGACCATCAGCTCGATCTGCTTCAGCCAGGGGTGGGGAGCGCATTTGATGCCCGCCGACTCCCGGGTGCTGCTGGTGACCAGGGCCATGGGAATGGCCAGCTTCTGGCAGCGACTCAGAAGCTCCGGCGCCCCTGGCATGGCCCGCGCCCCGGGCAGCAGCTGACGGGCGATCGGCTGCTGCACCGCCAGCAACTGCTCGGGGTTGGGGGGGGTGCCGCCGGCCGCTTCGATCCAGGCAATCACACTGCCGGCATTGTCCAGCCGTCGGCGTCCGCGCAGCGCCAGCAACTGCTGATCGCTGAGCTCGAGGCCGAAGATCCGGGCCGCCTGCCGCCAGGCCCGGCCATGCAGCGGCTCGGTGTCGAGCAGCAGGCCATCGAGGTCGAACAGGCAGGCCGCGGGGCTGGTCATGGCCGCATCCTCTCAGTCCACAATGACGTGGTGTCGCCCTCCACCCGATGAGCCAGATCACGATCGAATCGGTTCTGCAGGAAGAGCGGGTGTTCCAACCACCGGCGGAGCTGGCGGCCGGAGCGCGCATCGGCAGCATGGCCGCCTACCGGGAACTGGTGGAGCGGATCGAAGCCGATCCCGATGCCTTCTGGGGTGAGCAGGCCCGGCAGCAGCTGCACTGGTTCGAGCCCTTCCACACCGTGCTCGACTGGAGCAATCCTCCCTTTGCCCGCTGGTTTGAGGGTGGAACCACCAACCTGGCCTACAACTGCCTTGACCGCCATCTGGACGGTCCGCGTGCCGAGAAGACAGCCCTGATCTGGGAAGGAGAGCCGGGAGACAGCCGCCACTTCACCTACCGCGAACTTCACGGGGAGGTCTGCAGGGCCGCCAACGCCCTCAAGGCCCTCGGGATCGGCAAGGGCGATCTGGTGGCCCTCTACATGCCGATGGTGCCGGAAGCGGCCATTGCCATGCTGGCCTGCGCCCGCATCGGTGCGCCCCACTCGGTGGTCTTCGGCGGCTTCTCCGCCGAGGCCCTGCGCGACCGCCTGATCGATGGCGGCGTCAAGGCCGTGATCACGGCCGATGGCGGCTTCCGCAAGGACAAGCCCGTGGCACTGAAGCCCGCCGTGGACCGGGCCCTCGCCGATGGCGCCTGCCCCACGGTGGAGCACGTGCTGGTGGTGCGCCGCACCGAGCAGCCCGCCGCCATGGAGCCAGGCCGCGACCGCTGGTGGCATGAGCTTGTGGATGTCCAGAGCGCCGACTGCCCGGCCGAGCCGATGGCCAGCGAAGACCGTCTGTTCGTGCTCTACACCTCAGGCTCCACCGGCAAACCCAAGGGGGTGGTTCACACCACAGCCGGGTACAACCTCTGGGCCCATCTCACCTTTCAGTGGATCTTCGACCTCCGCGACGACGACGTGCACTGGTGCACCGCCGACGTGGGCTGGATCACCGGCCACAGTTACATCGTCTACGGCCCGCTCTCCAATGGCGCCACCACAGTGATGTACGAGGGGGCCCCGCGGCCCTCCAAACCCGGTGCGTTCTGGGAGGTGATCGAGAAGCACAAGGTGACCCTCTTCTATACCGCTCCCACGGCGATCCGGGCCTTCATGAAGAGCGGCCGCGAGGTGCCCGATCACTACGACATGAGCACCCTGAGGATCCTGGGCACAGTGGGCGAGCCGATCAATCCCGAGGCCTGGATGTGGTACCGGGAGGTGATCGGCCATGACCGCTGCCCGATCATCGACACCTGGTGGCAGACCGAGACGGGCGGCGTGATGATCAGCCCCTTGCCCGGAGCCACCCCGACCAAACCCGGATCAGCCACCCTGCCACTGCCTGGCATTGCCGCTGACGTGGTCGACAACGAGGGCCACAGCGTGGGGGTGGATGAGGGCGGTTACCTGGCGGTGCGCCGCCCCTGGCCGGGGATGATGCGCACCGTGCACGGCGACCCCGAGCGCTTCCGCAAGAGCTACTGGGAACACATCACCGGCGACGATGGCCGGCCTCTCTACTTCGCCGGTGATGGCGCCCGCCGCGACGCCGACGGCTACTACTGGGTGATGGGCCGGGTCGACGACGTGATCAGCGTGTCGGGCCACCGGCTGGGCTCAATGGAGATCGAATCGGCCCTGGTCAGCCATCCTTCGGTGGCCGAAGCGGCCGTGGTGGGCCGCCCCGACGACCTCAAGGGCGAGGGGATCGTGGCCTTCGTGACCCTGCAGGCGGGCCTAAGCGGCGGTGAAGCCCTCGGCGCCGAACTGCGCCGTCACGTGGGCAGCGAGATCGGTCCGATCGCCAGGCCGGATGAAATCCGCTTCAGCGATGCCCTGCCCAAGACCCGCAGCGGCAAGATCATGCGCCGCATCCTGCGGGCCCTGGCTGCCGGCGAAGAGGTGAGCGGCGACACCAGCACCCTGGAGGACCGCTCCGTGCTCGATGCTCTGCGGGTCTGATCGTGCCTGTTCGCTCTGTCTGGCTCAGCCAGGCACCGACGGCATCACCAGCAGCACAATCAACCAGATGGCGCCGATGATAGGCACCAGCGTGATGAAGATCCAGGGCCAGCCCTTACCGGCGTCGCGCAACCGACGCACGCAGAGGGGAATGCCCGGCACGATGGCGGCAATGGCATAGAGGGTCTGCAGTGTGCTCAATTGGCTGACCAGCTTGGCCGCCAGCCCAAGCAGGAGGGCAACGATGAAGTTGGCCAGAAAGTACCACCAGTAGTCGCCACGGGTGGATCGGCCGCTGTAATCGAAGGCGCGTTTCCAGCCGGAAATGTAGGCATCAAGCATGGTCAAGCTGTCCTGGTTTGGTATCAGATCGCACAAACAGTGTCGGAGCCTGCTGGTGCTGTCAATCAATCGGTTGCAACCGTAGCGGTCCTACCCCCGCTCGGCCCGGCCCCCGTCCTGCCGCCACCAGCTGTCAATCGTGGCGGCCAGGCGGTCGATCTGCCGCTGGCGCAGGGGGTCATCGGCCCAGGTGCCCAGCAGGTTCTGGCGCAGGCCGGCGCTGGCGGGGGTGAGGTGGTCGCCCCCCAGCTGGACCAGTGAGCTGGCGTCCCCGGGGCGCTGCTGGAGCACCGCCAGCAGGGGGGGACTCTGGTCGAGGGGATCGCGGCCGAAGCGGATCAGCAGATTGCGGGGCACGCCGTAGAGCTGGCTCACCAGGCGCAGGGTTTCCTGCGGTGACGGGCTGAACTCAGTGCGCACCCCCAGCCGGGGGGCCAGGTCGGCCAGCAGGGGAATCGAGCGGTCAGCGGAGAAGTTGTTGAAACTCATGGCCACCAGGGCGTTGCTGCCCCTGCCCCCGTCCGGGGCCAGCAGGTGCAGCTTGCAACCGAGGCTGTGGCCCAGACGCAGCACCGGCAGGACAGGATCTCCCGCCGGGGCGCCCTGGCCCGCCCGGGCTGAGCGGAAGGCGCGCCAGGCCTCGGTGGCCTGCGCCTGGTGGTCGAAACCTGGCACGTAACTCCAGGCCCGCATCGTTAGCCCAAGCCGGCCGAGCGACTCCAGCAGGCGCCGGTAGCTGATCTGGGGAGTGGCCGCCAGGTAGCTGCCACCGATGAACTCGATCACCCCCGAGGGATCGGGCGGCTCCAGACACCAGAGGCTCCCCTGCTGACGCCAGCGGCTCACCGGAGTCAGGCCTGGGGAACGAGCCGCCTGAGGGCGGCCAGGGCCTCGCGGGCGTGGGCCGCACCATCGAGCAGGTTGTTGAACACGTGGCGCACCACCCCGTCGCCATCGATCACATAGGTGACCCGGCCCGGAAGCAGATTCAGCAGGGCACCGGGCACCCCGAAGGACTGGCGCAGGGCGTTGCCCTGATCCACCAGCAGGGGGTAAGGGAGCTGATGCCGGTGGGAGAAGCGCCCATGGCTGGCGCCGTCATCGCCACTGACGCCCCAGACCTCGGCGCCGAGGGCCTGCAGCTCGCCGTAGTTGTCGCGGAAAGCACAGGCCTCCATCGTGCAACCGGGGGTGTCGTCCTTTGGATAGAAAAACAGCACCAGCGGCCGACCCCCCAGCTGATCGCTGCGGCGCTCGGTTCCGTTCTGATCGTTCAGGCTGATCAGGGGAGCTCTGTCACCGACCTGGATGGCCTTGCCCACGGGTGCATCGAAAACTGTGCTGGCCACCCTAGGCAGCATCAGGATCGCACCGATCCGCTTGCCGAAGCTGGGATCATGGGAGGCAACCACCCTGGGGAAGCCCGCCCATGGCAGCACAGTCGGGATGTCCTGGGGCTGAGGATCCGGCGGACCAGGCGGCCAGCCGCTGGCAGCAGATCAGCCTGCTCAGCCTGGTGCCGTCCGCGGCCCCTCAGGGCCCGCCCGAACAACCGCCCAGGTCTGAACCAGCCCCGCGCGAATCCGCCCCAGCCAGCGGCTCTCCCGGCGTCTGCCCCCAGCGGCTCCTGATCCTGGATACGGAAACCACCGGCCTGGACCCCGAGCGCGACCACTGCATCGAAGTGGGAGCGGTGCTGTTTCATGTGCAAAGCCGTGCCGTGCTCAGCCAGATCTCCCTGCTGCTTCCCTGCCAGAGCAACCAGGCCCAGGACATCAACGGCATCGATGCCGCGGTGAGCCGGCTGGAGCAGCCCTGGGAGGCGGGGCTGGCCTATTTCCGAGCCCTGGTGGCCAGCGCCGAGGTGATGGTGGCCCACAACGCCGCCTTCGACCGGTCCTGGTTCGGCCGCGGCCCCCTGCCCGGGATCGAGAAACCCTGGCTGTGCACCATGGAGGACCTGCGCTGGCCGAGGGAGCGCCGCCTGAAGGCCACCCCCTCGGTGCGGGATCTGGCCCTGGCCTACGGCATTCCGGTCTGGGCGGCGCACCGGGCCCTCACCGACTGCATCTACCTGGCCCAGGTGTTCGAGCGCTGCGATCAACTGGAGTCGCTGCTGCTGGCCGGGCTGGAGCCACGGCGCCTTTACCGGGCCGAGTTGCCTTACGACCAGCGCCATCGAGCCCGGGACGCGGGATTCCGCTGGAACCAGCCTGTGGCGAAGGCCTGGAGCCGGCGCCTGAGCGAGCGGGAGGTGCGGGAGCTTGATTTTGCGGTGAGTCCGGTGGACCCGGATCCAGCCCAGTCCCACGCCGCCTGAACCGGCCTGACCCAGGCGAACGTTTCATTTGCATCCGATCACGACTCGATCCGTGCCGGAGGCTGTCAAGTGCTGCAGCCATGCGCAAGCTGTGGTCAACAGCGCAAACGTTGGAGTCAGCCATGGCGATGGAGCAGAGGGCAGGACCGGCCCCGCCGGAGCGGCGGCGCCACCAGCAGCAGTTGTCCCGTTGGCAGAAGGCCCGCACCTGGGCACGCCTGATCCGGGAGGCGGAGGCTCTCTGGCGCGTGAACGTGCGGGATCTCCGCCGGCTGGGGGCGCTTGAGCTGGCTCAGCTTCTGCAGGAAGTGCCGCCTTCGATCCGACCGCGGGTGAACCGTTGGCTCGAGGGCTACGGAGCGCTGACCAGGCTGGCTTGAGCATGGGTGGGGGCGCCACCGTCAACGCCCTGGGGGGACTCGGTCTGTTCCTGATGGGCATGACCGTGATGACCGAGTCCTTGCGCACCCTTGCCGGCAGCAGCCTGCGGGCCTGGCTGCTGCGCTTCACCCGCACCCCCTGGACAGGGGCTCTGATCGGTGCGGCCACCACCGCGGCCCTGCAGTCGTCGTCGGCCACCACCGTGGCCACGGTGGGGTTCGTGCAGGCGGGGCTGATCAGCTTTCCCAGCTCCCTGGGCATCATCTTCGGAGCCAACGTGGGCAGTACCGGCCTGGGCTGGCTGGTGGCGCTGCTGGGGTTGAAGCTCGACCTGGCCGGCCTGATGCCACCCGTGATCGCCGTCGGCGCCTGCCTGCGGCTGCTTGGCCGGGGGCGGCTGGCCCAGATCGGCTTCGCCCTGGCTGGCTTCGGCGTTCTCTTCCTGGGCATCGGCACCCTGCAGGAGGCCATGGCGGGCCATGGGGTGCTGCTGCAACCCGAGCGCTTTGACGGAGCCAGCCTGAGCGGACGGTTTCAGCTGGTGCTGCTGGGTCTGCTGACCACCGTGATCACCCAGTCGTCAGGGGCTGGGGTGGCGACGGCACTCACGGCGCTCACCGCGGGTGCGATCGATCTGGCCCAGGCCGGCGCGCTGGTGATCGGGATGGACGTTGGCACGACGATCACCGCCCAGATCGCCTCCCTCGGAGCCAACCTCAGCGCCCGCCGCACGGCCGCCGCCCATCTGGTCTTCAACCTGGCCACCGCAGGGCTGGCCTTTGTCCTGCTGCCGGTGTACCTGACCCTGGGCCAGCGCTGGTTGGCGGGGGCGATCGCCGCGGATCCCGAATTCGCGCTCACCGCCTTCCACACAGGCTTCAACCTGCTGGGGGTGGCGCTGCTACTGCCTTTCACCCACTCCTTCGCCCGCTTGATCCAGTCCCTGCTGCCCGCCCAGGAGGGGCGCGCTGCCGATGACCTCGACGAACCCCCCTCCGCCGACACTGAGCGGGCCCTGGACCTGGCCCAAAAGGCCCAGCAACGGGCCTTCCTGGAGCTGATGCACCATCTGAACCACGCGCTGCAGGCGGCCGGCAGCCAGGGTCAGGCACCTGAAGTGGGGCTCGAGGACCTGGAGACGGACCTGGCACGCATCGAGCAGTTCCTCGATCAGATTCACCTGCGCCGGATGGAGGGACCCGACGCCCAGCGGCTGCTGCAACTTCTGCACTGCCTCGACCACCTGCAGCGCCTGCGTGAACGCTGCGAGGAAGAGCCGGAGCGGGCCAGCACCGTGCGCCAGACCAACGCCCTGCAAGCCGATCGGCAGGATCTGCTGGTGGCGCTGCGGGAGTTGGAGCCGCTGGTTCTGAGCGAGCAATGGAGCGCGGCAGCGCAATGCAGCCATGCCATCAGTCGACGCCTTCATCAACGGGTGAAACCCTTTCGCCGCGATGTGATGGCCGAGGTGGCCAGCGGCGGCGTCGCTGTGGACCAGGGGACCCAGAGGCTGGAAGCGATCCGTTGGCTGCGGCGGGTGAGCCAGCACCTGCAGCGGATCAGTGACCATCTGGAGACAGCTGCTGCGGCAACGGAGCCAGGTGCTCCCGCATTCACGGCCGGGTCACCGGGATAGCAGCGGCGCCATGGGTCTGTGCCTCAAGGCTGGCCTGACCGGCCGACGTGTTTGTCGCCAAACGGCGCCCGCCTACGTAGTTGACACCAGGCACCTGATGAAGTCATACGACCACTTCATCCAGGGGGAGATGATACGCATGGTGGTGGCCTGAGGTACGTGCACGAACGGCACCCGGTTCGCGTGCCACCAGGAGGAACCATGATTCGCGCCTGCCCTGAGAGAGAGCGTCCAACGCCAGAAGCGATCAGGCCAATGAGGGCAGCTCGCTATCGCTCCCTGCTCCTGTTGCTCGCTGCGGCCCTTGTGTTTCCTGTTGCTCGGCCTGCTCCATCCCCAGCTCGCGAACTACGGGTGGGAGTGAGCGGTTCTCCTCCATTCGTGATCCGCACCTCTAGGGAGATGGCCGGAGGCGCCAAAGGCATCAGCGTGGATGTGTGGGAGGAGATCGCCGGCGCCAACGATCTCGACTTTGAGCTCGTGCCGATGCCCAGCACCGAGGCCAATGTGAGGGCCGTGGGCGAGGGAGAACTCGATCTGGCGATCGGGCCGATCAGCATCACGGCCGAGCGGTTGCGGCCTGGCCGGATCACCTCCACCCAGCCGTATTTCTACGGGGAGGTGGGCGTGCTCCTGCCAGCCCAGCCATCCTCGCTCTGGCAGCGCATCCGTCCGTTTTTCGGGCTGGCGGCGCTTTCCTCGGTGGGCATTCTTCTGCTCTCACTGTTCCTGGTTGGCAATCTGATCTGGCTGGCGGAGCGGCGCCGCAATGACGCTCAGTTTCCTCGTACTTATCTCAGCGGCCTGGGCAATGGGATGTGGTTTGCCCTGGTCACGCTCACCACCGTCGGCTACGGCGACAAGGCTCCGCTCACCAAAGCGGGACGGATCATCGCGGGTGTCTGGATGGTGGTGACCCTGTTGGCGGTGTCGTCGATTACCGCCGGCCTCGCTTCGGCCTTCACGGTCTCGCTCGCGCAGGTGGAGACATCCAGCATCCGCGATCCGGAAGATCTGCGAGGGGCTCGGCTGGCGGTGGTGGCCGGCACCACCAGCCGGCGATGGGGAGAGTCGGCTGGTGCCCGGGTGCGCGTCAGCGACTCACTCTCTGATGCAGTGGCGCTGGTGAAGCGCGGCGAGGTGGATGGGTTGGTCTTCGATCAGCCGGCGCTGCGGTACTACCTGCATCAGCATCCCGAGTCAGATCTTCGTCTTGCTTCGTTCAGCCTCGCCACCGAAAACTACGGCCTGGTGATTCCCGCGCAGAGCGACCTTCGACTGCCCCTCAACCTGACCCTGCTGGATCTGCACCGCAACGGCCGCATCGAAGAGATCACGAACCGCTGGCTGGGTCCCTGACCGTGGCCTTGATCGAGGTGGCCGTGGTGATGGGGCGGGGCACGTCCGGGTCGTCGTCTCACATCGTCGTCTCACATCGTCGTCTCAAGGTTGACGTATCCCCACCAGCTCTCATAGGAACTGGAGCACTGATGGGGGGCACGTCACGGGAACCACCTGGGGTGTAACTGCGGTAATGAGATGAACCCATGATAAGACATGAGCTTTTCGCATTATCCTTCAAAAGTTATCGATGGCTCAAGGGACCGTGAATCAACTTTTCGTCCTGATACACACGGCGTGAGTTGCTGCCGATCTCCTTTGGATTCCATCTCTTGCTCCCGCCCGTCTCGCCGACGAGGGTGGAGATGGCCATCTCAATACCTGTGGCTAAGGCTCAGGGGAAGTGCGCGGCTGGAAGGATCAAATTCTGTTGACTTCAGGAGCTTTCCGAGATTCACCTCAGATTCCAGAAGGCAAGCGTGGCCACTGTCTGGTAGCTGCACAGTACGCGCATTGGGAAGGTGTCGAACGAGTCTTCCGGCTTCATCAAGGGATGGGAGGAGCCGGTCTGCACCTGACGCCAGCAGCTGGACGGGCTGCTTGATTCGTCCCAAGGGCAACGTCTCAAGGGTGAACTTCGTGAGCAGGGAAATCCTCCAGGCAGCACTTCTGGGAGAAACTGATTGCATGGCCTGCAATAAAGCCTGTCGATTAGACAGAGAAACCCGCTGTGGCTGGATCAGGAGTGGAAGCAATCCGAAGGTTGATAGCCGATACAGGGTGGGCGGCAAGCGTTGAGTGATTGATGCTCCCCAGCTGACCCATGGTTGATGGACAGCAGAGGTGGCAGGATTGACAAGAATCAGATGTTGGCAAAGAGAAGGGTAGGAAGCTGCAAGCTGCAGGGCCAGACAACCACCAAAGGATTCACCGCAGATGTAGGTGGGACGTGACTTGACTTGACGCTGCTCATTGGCGATCAATCGAGCAGTTTGCGCGACAAGTGTTTCCCAGCCGGCCAAGTCATCCGAGGGAATGGAAAGGCAACGGATGTCAAATGAGGCCTTCAACCCTGAAATCTGAGGCCTGAATAGTGCTCCAGTTCCATCCATCCCTGGCAGATAGACAAACAGGGGACGGGACGGCTTGAGAGACCCGGCAAGGGGAGATGACAGTGGATTAACTAAGAGTGGCATTGAGGAAAGAGCCAGTTAAGAGCAGCCTTCGCGTATCAGTTTGATAATCTGATTCCGGCAAGAGTTGGTCAGCTCTCGTGCAAGCAAGCCACCTTGTCGCCCGTAATACTCTGCTCTTTGCTTGTCCTTGACCCATATGGGGTGTCCCGCAAGTACGCGGACATGCTGATAACGAACGCTGTGATGCCAGCCACCACGATCAAACAAGGGTTCTGATGGGTCAGCCAGTTTGAAGAGGCTGAGTGGGGCGAGGTTGCTTGTCTTCTCCTGAAGCGAAGCGATGGCTACTGGCAGGATGGCCACATCGCCAACTGAACCCCGCATGGCGAGGTGGGCAAAACCGCGGTGGAAGGACCTGATTCGATTTGGTGTCGATGAATGAATCATGGGTTCTGCACCCTCTGGAAAGATCCCGACAACTTCTTTCTCGTGCAGAAGACTGATGGCCTTCTGGAAAAAGTCCTTGTGTCTGTTTTGTGGTGCATCGAGAGGAAATGCCCCCATAGCTGAGACCATCTCCCTCAAGCCTGGCACCCGACTCATGTAGTAGTGGCATGCAAAACGTATTGGCCGGTTCAGTGCTGTCATCAGCAACGGAGCGTCCAGCAAGCTGCGGTGGTTGCTGACAAGGATGATGCGATTAACAGCAGGAACTCGCTCGATGAAATGATAAGTAGCTTTCGTGCCTGCGGCACTAATGAGAAGCCGTGAGAGATGGAGCGGCAGATCGGCAATCAGCTCAGGCGCTGATGCAACGGCGCTGGCTGCCAAAGGGCTTGGCAATGGAGATCTGATTTGTCTTCCTATCATGCCTTGGGGATGCTCGACATCGCTGAATGTGGGCAAGTATTATGTCTATTAATTAACTTGAATTGCGAGCGATGTAGTTATAAGCTTATTCCTGGCTGGAGGGCTCGCTCCATTGAGACAGCAGCTGGTTCGAAGCGTGCCGACTTGGTCGGTTGATTTAATGTCTAGCTGCTGAACCTGGTGAATACCAATTATACGGCGCTCATGGCTGAACCGCGTCTGGGGTGGTCCGCAGCGGCTACCACGCCTGGCGGCAGCGGTGGGAGGTGCCTGAAAGCGGGCGGCCGACAACGCCGTGATCACCGCAGACATCCCGAGTGTGTGCATGCAGCACCGCGGCTTCTGGGGCTGCCCCCCGGGTTCGCCATGAGCTCCGTTCAGCAGGCCAGCAGTTCGATCGGCAGCCACCGAGTCGCTCGACTCATGCGCCACGCCCAGCTGAGGGCCAGCAGCACCACCCCGGGCCGGGCCAGGTCCTCTCGGGTTCTGGGGGTGGTTCTCAGGCCCAAGGCGGCCAAGGCCTCATGGAGATCAGCTGACATTTTCACGGCTTTCGTCGACCAAGCGGGTCAGGAGCGGATGCTCGCGACTGTCGCCATTACTGCAAGAGGGGCCAGCGAATCGGCATGTGCCGTTTTTCAGTTCCACTTTGCTGGAGCCCTTGGCAGGGTTGCGGAGCTCCAGCAGCTTCACTGGGAACGACCGTTTGACCAGCCACGGCTTCGCCTGGTGATGCTCCTCCGAAAGATCCCCCATCCTGGGGATGTGGTGACGGTGACACCTGGGGATGGTGATGAGGTGGAAGGGGGCGACCTCTTCAGCAACCTCACCTCAGGGCCATGACGACAAAAGTCCTTACCAAGGAGGATCCAGCCGTACAACGGCTATGCAAGAAACGCGGAATATCTCTTGATCCAATGCCTACTATTGATTCAATGGTAGTGATGTTTCTTCGCAAGCATGGTGTTGACGTAACCCCGCCTCGTGGAACGACTGCTGGAGATGCTCTCAGCGGCGCCTTCTTCGGCGCAATGGGGCCTGCCGCTTCATTAGGCGGAGCTCACTTAAAGAATCAAGAGACAATCGCTGCGATGCAGGTGTGGACAAGCTGGAAACAGTGGGCCCTGGGTCATGCTGACTGGAAAGAGTACAGAAACGATGTCGAGCGTCGCTACGAGGAAAACCAGGCGCTTGTGGAAGAACTTCTTGAGGATCCTGGGTTTCGCTCAGCATGCATGAAAGAACAGGCAAGTCAAAAGCTAAATCAAATTACAGGATACAAGACACTCGTGGCTGCATTAATCGCAGGCTTCCTTGCCCTGGCGGGCATTGGCCATGTAACTGGCGGCTCAAAGTTGCCTACATTTATGTTCAATGACTCAGCCAGACCTTATCGCTAAGCCAAGCCGGGCCGGTCTGAATACAACACCCATAACGGGGAATAAGGACACCGCGATTCGTTTCTGAGGTGGCGTTTCGCAGGCATCGGAGGCCCGGCAATACTTCTCCCAACACCAATTCCATCACCTCAGTCAGCCCACCTTGCCTGAACTTCAGATCCATCTCCTTGATGACATGCTCCCCGTCCTGATTGGTGAGTCGTCTCCACCATTGTCGCGCCTCTCACCTTGTCACCAGGTGGTGCTCCATTGATTGACTCGCTCTTGAGCGGATTCAATTGCAGGCAAGTGACGTTGAGTCGATTGGATTGACAGATCCAGGGTGCTGCAGGAGGCTTAAGGATCAGCTCAGATCTGTGGCACTGATGCTTCCAGCCGTTGAACAGTTCATCGAACAGGTCAAAGCTGATGACGACCTGCAGCAGAAGCTGAAACGAGCCCTCAAAGCTGAAGAACTGGCCGAGCTGGCCGGCGAGGTGGGAATCACCTTCACACCGGCTGAACTGGTGAAGAGTTTCGCCCACCTGCTGCTGGAGAGCGACGATGACAGGGCCGTGGCCCTGTTCGACAACCTGGGCTGGGACGCCGGGGAATTGCTCTGGGCTCTGAAGGGTTGGGGACCCTGACTCAAGGCCACTGATTGTGGCGCCTTCGGTGGCGACTAGCCCGGGAGCGGCAGGTGCTGGAGCAGTAGCGAGCATCGCGCCGCCGGGCCTTGAACGGTTCATGGCAGCAGGCGCAGAGGTGCTGGGTCTGCGCGCTCCGGTCCTGCAGCGAGCGGCAGTCCGTCAGCTCGCCCAGCACAAGATCCAGGCCATAGCCTTCGCGCAACAGGCTCTCGCTGTCGGCATACCCAAGGGCCTGGGCCAGGCGGGGCGCCTCGAGCAGAAAACGCTGGAGCAGTTGCACCAACGCATAACCCTCCCCCCAGAACCAGCGACGTCGCTGACGCACCAGCTCAGGCCAGTGCTCGAGCGGCTGGTCGCTGAGACGATCATCGAAGGCCGGATCCGCAACAGGGCGGGCCCGGTTGACGCCTTGCTCAGCCGACGGGCTGGAGCGCTCCGATGCCATAGGCCATCCCCCCAAGCCCTGAACCGACTGCGCCAAAGCCTATGGGTTGTGGCCATCACAACCCGGACCCAACCGATCGGTTCTCGACAGGATCGGGCCGAGAATCAAGCCATCGCCACGGGAGAACATGGAACCAGCCAGGGACCCTGATGCCATCAGCAACGGCGCCCATGCCGCCCAGCTGATCCAGAAACAGACCCGTCGGCTGGGCCGTCTGCAGCCCGAGGTGCTGGCCGACTCGGATCCCGAACCGCTGCATCAGCTGCGGGTGAGCCTCCGGCGGTTGCGCACGGTTCTGGCGCAGTTCCAGCCGGCCCTGATCCTTCCCGATCATGTCAGTGAGCGCCGAATCGCCCGGGTGGCCCGTCGCACCGGACTCTGCCGTGATCTCGACGTGCTGCGCCAGCGCCTGGAGACTGGGCTGCTGCCCTCGCTGCCCCAGCGAGAGGCCAAGGCACTGAGGCCTGCCCTGAAGCACCTGGGCCGGGATCGGCGCCGGGCCTTCGAGGGTCTGGCGGAAGCCCTGCGCAGCCATCGCTACCTGAAGCTGCTGGAGCGCCTGCATCGCTGGCAGGATCGCCCCTGCTACACGAGCCTGGGGGCCTTGCCCTTGCAACCCTGGCTGGGGGAGTGGGGTGCCAAGGCCGTGGCCGGATTGTTTCTGGAACCGGGCTGGTTCAGCACAGACCCCAACGATCCAGCGCTGCATGGCCTTCGCAAGCGAATCAAGGGGGTGCGCTACGGCCTCGAGAACCTCGAGCCCTACCTCCAGCCATCCCTGAGCCACTGGATCGGCGATCTGAGGCAGGGCCAGGACATCCTGGGAGAGTTGCACGATCTGCAGGTGCTGGCCGAAGTGCTCGGGGATGTGCTCGGAACCACCCCCGCTCAGACGTTTCCCCAGCTCAGCCACTGGATCGAGCGCCAGCAGAGCGACGCCTGGCAGCACTGGCTGGCCCTCTCAGGCCGTCTTCGCCTGGACAGCAGCCGCAGGTCGCTGCTGGCCCTGCTGGCAGCGGTGGCGGATCAGGACACAAAAAAACCGGCTGGGGAAGCCGGTGAAGAAGCAATGAACGGCTGATCAATCGGAGCGGCGGGATTTGAACCCACGACCCCCACTACCCCAAAGTGGTGCGCTACCAAGCTGCGCTACGCCCCGTTAGAAGGGAAGCTATCACAGCCCCCGCGGCAGCCAGGACTCCCAGGCGCGTACCCGTTTCAGCCGCCGCAGAATGCGGGCGGTGAGCCGGTCGCGGCCCTGACTGGCGTAGCCCCAGAGGCGAAGCTGCCGGGCCAGCTGCCGCAGTTGCACCAGGTTCAGGGCCGCCAGGCGCAGTTCCGGCAAACGCCGCCAGGCGCTGGCTGTGACCGGCAGGGGATTGCCCTGGTTCACCCCCGGGATCGAGCGCATCGCGCCTCCGGCCATCCACTCGGGCACCAGCACGAACAGCACCGCCAGCAGGCCATAGAGCTCCACCAGACCCTTGGGCAAGGGGTGGAGTTGTCGTTTGCCGTCGGGGCCGTCGTCGGAGGATGCCAAGGAACTCAGAGCAGGGTGCCTTTCGGCTGGCCCGCCGGAGCGGCGGGGACACTGCGGCCCGGCGACTCCTTCCAGAGCAGGGGGGTCTCCCGGGCCGGCTGGAGCCGCACGCTCCAGAACACCAAGGCGGCCACCACTCCAAGGGTGATCGCCATCAGCAGCAGCACGGTTCGATCGGGGAGGGGGGTCATGCCATCAGACCTGATCCGTACGCAGGCAGAGCATCCGCTGCGGCAGCCGCTCCAGGGTGAGTTCATCGCCGCGCAGGATCAGGCGCAGACGATCGGTGCCGTAGCGCAGGCCGGGGAGGGGCGAGTCTTCGCGGAAGAGGGTGGTGCGGGAGCGGCCGGCCAGCAGCGAGGCCTGGGCGTCGTTGCGCTCCACCACCACCTTGTTGGAGTCGTTGCAGAGGAAGGTTTCGCGCACCTCGTAGTTCTCCCACCAGGGCGAGGACATCGCCACGGCCGCGCCAGCGAAGGGAAGGCCGAGCAGGGGAACCCAGGCCATAAGCCGAGGCCAGCCGGGCCTGCGGTGCTGCTTTGTCGACGACATCCCCATGACCTGGCAAGCCTTGAGTTTGCACCAGCCGCCCAGGGAACGCCAGGCATCAGCGATCCCTCACCCCGGCAGCACCTGGCGGTAACCGCCGGCAGTGATCACCTGCAGGGGGGTTTCGAACAGGGCACTGAGGGGGGCCTCGTCCAGCAGCTCCGCCGCCGGGCCATCCGCCATGACCGCACCCTCACGCAACAGCACACAGCGGCTGATCTCGGGAATGATCGACTCGATCTGATGGGTGACGAGCAGCAGGGTGGTGCCGGCCTGGGCCAGCTCTCGCAGGTCGATCAGCAGCTGGTGTTTGGCGCGCAGGTCGAGCCCGGCGGTGGGCTCATCCAGCACCAGCACCTGGGGATCGTGCACCAGGGCGCGCGCCAGCAGCAGGCGGGTGCGCTGGCCATCGGAGAGATGGCGGTAGGGCCGTTCGGCCAGCGATTCCAGCCGCAGCCGGACCATCAGCTCACGCACCCGCTCGCGCTGCTCGGGGCTGGGGTGCTGGCTGGGGCCGATCCCCACCGAGCCGAAGAATCCCGAGAGCACCACGTCTTGGGCGCTGACTCCCGGGACGTAGCCGGCCTGGAGGTCACGGGAGACAAGTCCGATCCGGGCACGCAGATCCCAGAGGTTGACTGTTTCACTCCCGAACAGGCGCAGGTTGGAGCCCGGCTTGACCACGGGATAGATCTCACGGCTGACCAACTTGATCAGGGCGCTCTTGCCGGCCCCGTTCGGCCCCAGGATCACGGTGTTCTCCCCCCGGTGGAGGAGCAGGCTGAGGTTGTCGAACACCCGCCGGGGACCCAGCCAGGCCTCCACGGCCTGCAACTCGAGGTAGGGGTCGGCGGCCGTCATGGGATCTGTTGCAATGCCTCCAGCGCCAGCTGAAGGGAGGGGGCCAGGGGCCGGGCCTGCTGAAGTCTGGGGCTCCAGATCTGGCCGGAAGCCAACTCCTCGAAGCCGGCGAGGACCATGTCCTGCCCCTCCAGAAGCTGCAGCGCCTCCAGGGGCACGGGCAGACCCGAGCGGAAGAAGTGGGCGATGCGCTGGGGACTGCTGTGGCTGAACCAGAAGTGAAGGTCGCCGGAGCACCAGCTGATTTCCTCCTGCAGCTCCCGCCGCAGGGCCTGCTCGGGACTCTCCCCCGGGTCGAGATGACCGCCGAAGAGGCCCCAGGTGCCCGGGGCCACGATGCCCGCGAGGTCGTCCCGGAGCTGCAGCAACCAACGCCCCTCCTGCTCGAGAATTGCCAGGGCCACCTCCACCATCAGACCGGCTCAGGCAGGGCCTGCATCAGGCCGGTCCATCGAGCACGAAGCGGTAGCGCACATCGCCTTGGTGCAGCCGGGCGATGGCGGTGTTGATCTCGGCCATCGGCAGATGCTCCACCAGCGGCGCGATGCCGTGGCGAGCACAGAACTCCACCATGCGGCGCAGGGAGGCCGGAGATGAGGTGGGGCTGCCGGTGACGCTGCGACGTCCGGCAATCAGCGGGAAGGCCGGGATCTGCAGGGGGTTGAGCGGCACACCGAGCTGATGCAGCCGGCCCAGGGGCGCGAGGCTGGCGATCAGGACCGGCCAATCGAGAGCGTGGTTGCTCGTGTTGATCACCAGATCGAAGGCGCCCGGATGGGAACCCAGCTCGGAGAGGGCCATCACCCGGTGGGCTCCGAGACGGCGGGCCTCGTCCGCCTTGGCCAGGGAGGTGGTGAGCGCAGTGACCTCACAGCCCCAGGCCCGGGCGAACTGAAGCGCGAGGTGCCCCAGCCCGCCAATGCCGATCACAGCCACCCGCGCCGTGGGCGAGACGGCCTCATCGAAGAGCGGAGCGAAGACGGTGATTCCACCACAGAACAACGGCCCGGCATCGGCGGGCGAAACTCCGTCGGGAATGGGCACGATCCAGTCCTGATGGGCCATGACATGGCTGGCGAAACCACCATGGCGCCCCACCACCGACGCCTCGAGCGAGGGGCAGAGGTTGGCGTTGCCACCGAGGCACCAGTCACAGTGGCGGCAGCTGCCGGCGATCCAGCCCAGGCCCTGGGTCGTTCCCAGCAGACCGCTGTCCACTCCGGCACCCACCGCCGCCACCCGACCGACCACCTCATGGCCGGGCACGAGTGGATAGGTGCTGACCCCCCAGGCGTTCTCGAGCATCGAGAGGTCGCTGTGGCACAGCCCGCAGTGCAGCACCTCCAGCAGCACCTCATCCGGGCCCGGATCCAGCAGCGTGGCCTTGGAGCGCTCCAGCGGAGCACCCTTGGCCGCCGCCTGCCACACGGTGATCTCCACCCGTCCTCAGCGTTGGGAAATCAACGTAACGCAGCCTCATGGACGTCGTTCCAGCAGGAACAGATAGGGCCGCTGGACGCCCTTCTCCTGCATCAGCCCCAGAACGGTGTCGCCATCCACCCGGCGAAAGGTGTCCTGCACCGGCAGATGGTCGTAGAGCATCGTGGCGCTCACCACACCGCGCACCTCCATCCGCCGCAGCCGGGCCTGGGAGTGCTCGGTGCGAAGCAGCCACAAGGCCCGGCGCAGCAAGGGCAGCGGCAGGGGCAACGACCGGGGGGAGAGGCGGCGTGCCAGGGCAAGCGACCCTGGCAGAGCGCGGATGGGGAAGGGTTCCCCAGCCCCGAGGCGCATCAGCAGGGGATGCACATGCTCCGCATCGAGGAACTCCTTGCCGTACCAACCCGAGGCCTCCAACCAGCCCTCCATGGGATGACCGGTGCGGATCTCGCGGCCTTCCCAGCGGCCCCAGAGGAGGTCAAGAGGCACCGGAGGCAATCCATCAAAGACTGCCAGCGCCTGCTCGAGGCCGGCACGGCGTTCCTGCAACAGGGCATGGAGGCTGGGGTCGTTGGCCATGGTCTGAACCCTGGGCGGTTGGAAAGGTGACGGCGCAACACGACCTGCACCTTCAACGTCCCGCGGCCGATCAGCCTGGAGAGCCCCGCAGAACGACAAACATGGTGGCGGCCCTGGTGATCCTGGCGGTGATCGTGGCAGTTGCAGCGCTGCTCAATCCCTCCCGGGAAGACTTCCGCTGGTTTCTGCAGCTGCACCGGCCTCGCTGGCTGACTTTCGAGCGCTGGATCCCGGCGATCTGGCTGGTGATCTACCTCTGCTTCTATGTCTCCGCACTGCTGGTGTGGCAGGCCACAGCCAGCCTGGCGCTGATGGGCGGGTACCTGGTGCTGGTGGTGCTGGTGCAGAGCTACACGCTGGTGATCTGCCGCAGCCGCAGCCTGCGCAACGGCACCCTGATCGGCCTGGCCGGCTGGGCCTGGGGCATGGCGCTGGGGGTGGTGGTGGTCTCGCAGATGCGACCGGCGGCGGTGCTGCTGATTCCCTTCCTGCTCTGGAGCCCGGTGGGCAGCTTCGTGACCTGGCGCATGGAGAGGCTCAACCGCTGAGGCTCTCGTCCGGGTGCTCGACGTGCTGCTCAACGGCCTCCCAGACCACGCGATAGGCCTGGGTCTCGGATTCACCCCATGGCTGGGTGGCGGGCTGATGCCAGGCCACCTGGCGTGAGAGCTCGCCGAAATCCTCAGGCAGGTCGTCCAGGTCGAGCAGGGTCAGGGCTTCGGGCAGATCCAGTGAATGGACGGTCATGGGGACACCTCCTCTTTGTGAAGCCAGTGGCTGGGCAACACGGGACGTGTGCCCATCTCCAAGCTGCCACGGCAGTGGGCAACTGGCTCAGGGGCGCTTGATCAGTCGCAACAGCAGCACCGCCAGCGCAGCACCGATGGCCGCCCTGATCACGCCATCCAGCAGCGCACCGCCCAGGGAGGGGCCCAGACCCGCCAGCGCCAGGCCACCGATCAGGGCACCGAGGACCCCGGCCACCAGGTGCATCACCAGCCCACCGGCCATCCATCCGGCGACCACACCCACGAGCAGGAACAACAGAACAGTCATGGGCTGATCAAAGCAGTGAAGGAGGGAACCATCGCCATCGGCGTGCCTGGAGGCCTGAGGACAGCCCGATGAAACGGGGGGCCTACCAGGATCAGCCCCATGGTCCCTGATCGACAGACCATGGCACCAACAACTGAGGGCTTCCCCTGAAACGATCCAACCAAGGCGCTCTCAGCTGCAGACCTTGATGTAGGTGGAATCAAAGTCCGGCGTATTCAGGTTGAAGTCAGTGTTCAGTGAACGGCCTTGACGAAAGCTGGAGCAGCCCAGTTCACGGCGCCCTTGGAGAAAGAGAATTTCACCGCGATTGAAATAATACAAGGCCTCGTCGGGCACCAGCTCAATCGCCTTGTTGTAGTCGTCAAGGGCTCCCTTGTAATCCTGAAGAGATTGGCGGGTGACGCCACGGTTGTTGTAGGCCGTTGCATTCTTCGGATCGAGCTCGATGGCCTTGCCGTAATGCTCAAGCACGTTGGAATAATCCCCTGGCTTGAGAGCACCTTTCACATCAGCAAGACGGAGATAGGCATCTGAATGATCTGGCTCCAGCTGGATCGCCTGCAGGCAATCCGCCATCGCTTGATTGAGCTGATTGAGTTCGCGCTGGGCCCTGCAGCGGTCGATCCAGGCCGTGGCGAACTTTGGATTGATCTTGATCGCCTCACTGCAGGCCTGCACAGCACCCTGCCAATCTGAAGAATTGATCCGTTCCCTGCACAGGGCCGCTTCAGCGGGGATGCCAGCAGGATCGCTCCTGGCCATCGTCGCGTTGGGCACCACTTCACCGGCGCGCACCGCCGCTGGCACAAGTCCAAATGGCAGCACGATGGGGAGCATGCAGGGAAGCACGGTCAGCAGGAGCCTGCGCATTCTGGGGGCCATGGTGGTGAATCGTTTGCGGAAAGAGGACGACTGCACAGCGGTGTGAAAACTGAACTCACGATCTGGAGGACCCTGAGAAAGGGTGAAAAGCGTGGATCAGCAAAAGGAGTGAATGGAGAACAATCATAAAGAGTTGTCAATGGAACTTGGTTGAGCAACCTAACTCATATCGATTCAATCTAGAGGTCGATCGAGCAATCTCTGCAAGAGTCTGCTCAGGAAGATGGCGTTTTTTG
The DNA here is from genome assembly GCF_025128255.1 of Synechococcus sp. CS-205. Taxonomy (NCBI): domain Bacteria; kingdom Bacillati; phylum Cyanobacteriota; class Cyanophyceae; order Synechococcales; family Synechococcaceae; genus Synechococcus; species Synechococcus sp. CS-205. The sequence goes on along the minus strand of NZ_JAHLZB010000049.1, from coordinate 31,394 downwards.
GTGATGCCATCGACGGCTAATTGCCTATCAGTGATTGGCTGGCGGGCTATGCCACGAGGTTCAATCCAGTTATTCTAACGTTTCCTTGCGGCGACTCACCAAAGCCACAGGGAATAGCAAAGCTTCAGCCAGAGCGGCTGCATCAGCACGCCACTCACCAGCGGAGAACGCAAAGGATCATGGGGGATCAGAACAGGAAGCACCGTTCCCACCTGCCAATGCCCAACACGGCTCGGCCGAAACTGATCACCTACGACGCGAAGGATCCGGATACCTCCTCCCCTGCGATCGAGCAGTTGCGACCGCCCGAGGGAGCGCCAAACGTGCTGCTCCTTTTGATCGATGATGCCGGGTTCGGCTCTTCCAGCGCCTTCGGTGGCCCCTGCCAGACGCCCACGGCAGAGAAACTGGCTGCTGGCGGTCTGAAGTTCAACCGCTTCCACAGCACCGCTCTGTGCTCGCCTTCGCGCCAGGCGCTGCTCACCGGGCGCAACCACCACTCTGCCGGCATGGGCGGAATCACCGAGATCGCCACAGGGGCGCCTGGCTACTGCTCGGTTCTGCCCAACAGCATGGCCCCTCTGGCCAAAACATTGAGGCTGAATGGCTACGCCACCGCGCAGTTCGGCAAATGCCACGAAGTGCCGGTGTGGCAGACCAGCCCCGTCGGACCATTCGACGCCTGGCCGACGGGCGGCGGCGGCTTCGATCATTTCTATGGATTTGTCGGCGGCGAAGCCAATCAGTGGTACCCCACGCTCTATGAAGGCACCACACCGGTGGAGCCTGACAAGACACCCGAGCAGGGCTACCACCTCGTGGAGGACATGGCCGACAAGGCCATGAACTGGATCGCGCAGCAGAAAGCACTGACGCCCGATCAGCCCTTCTTCACCTATTTCGCGCCTGGCGCCACTCATGCTCCGCATCACGTGCCAAAGGAATGGGCCGATCAATACAAAGGCCAATTCGATGCAGGCTGGGATGCTCTACGCGAGCAGACGATCGCCCGCCAAAAGCAATTGGGTGTGATCCCGCCGGAATGCGAACTCACTGACCGCCACAGTGAAATCCCCGCCTGGGAAGAGATGCCGGAGGCCTTCCGCCCGGTGCTGAGCCGCCAGATGGAGGTCTATGCCGGGTTCATGGCCTATACCGATCATCACGTGGGGCGAATTATCGAAGGCCTCGAAAAGCTCGGCATTCTCGACAACACACTTATTTATTACATCATTGGTGACAACGGTGCCTCTGCCGAGGGTTCGTTGAATGGCTGTTTCAATGAGATGAGCTATTTCAATGGCCTGCAGGCGCTTGAAACGCCTGAGTACCTGAGCGAGCGGCTCGACAAGCTGGGCGGGACTGAGTCCTACAACCACTACGCGGTGGGCTGGGCCCACGCGATGAACACGCCCTACCAGTGGACCAAACAGGTGGCGTCCCACTTCGGAGGCACGCGCAATGGCACCGTCGTCCACTGGCCCAAGGGGATCCAGGCCAAGGGCGAGATCCGCTCCCAGTTCACCCATTTGATCGATGTGGCACCGACGATTCTGGAGGCCGCCGGCCTGCCTGAACCCATGTCCGTCGATGGAATCCAGCAGGATCCGATCGAAGGGGTGAGCATGCTCTACACCTTCGACGATCCGGCCGCCGCTGAGCGGCACGAAACCCAGTACTTCGAGATGTTCGGCAACCGCGGCATCTATCACAAGGGATGGACGGCTGTGACCCACCACTCCACGCCCTGGGTGCAGGCCGCTCCGCCTGCCCTTGATGACGACGTCTGGGAGCTCTACGACACGAGTCAAGACTGGAGCCAGGCCAAGGATCTCGCCAGGGAGATGCCGCAGAAACTGCACGAGCTGAAGCGTCTCTGGTTGATCGAGGCCACGCGCTACAAGGTGCTGCCGATCGACGATCGGCTGCTCGAGAAGCTCAACCCAGACACGGCCGGCCGGCCGACCCTGATCAAGGGCAAGACGCAACTGCTGTTCGGTGGGATGGGCCGCCTGTCAGAGAACTGCGTTCTCAACATCAAGAACAAATCACACTCGGTCACGGCCGAGATCGTGGTGCCGGAGAACGGTGCTGAGGGGGTGATCATCTCTCAGGGCGCCAACATCGGCGGCTGGAGCCTGTATGCCAAAAGAGGGAAACTCAAGTACTGCTACAACTGGGGAGGCTTCCAGCGGTTCTATGTGGAGGGGGAGTCGCCCATCCCTGCCGGTGAACACCAGGTGCGGATGGAGTTCTCCTACGCCGGCGGCGGCCTGGGCAAGGGCGGCACCGTCACCCTCTACACCGACGGCCAGAAGGTGGGCCAAGGGCCGATCGGCGCCAGCCTGGCGATGATCTTCTCCGCTGATGACGGTTGCGACGTAGGCGAGGACAGCGGCGCGCCAGTGTCGGAAGACTATGGGCCGCGTGGCAATGCCTTCAATGGCCGGGTCAAGGGCGTGCAGCTGGCGATCGATGACGCGGCCGAGAACCTGGATCACCTCATCGATCCGGCCGTGGCGGTCCAGCTGGCGATGGCGCGGCAATAAGCCGATCGCTTTCGCCGAGGTGCCTCCCTCTGCTGATCAGGGCAGGGGGAGGCGGGCATTGGGCGGGATGGGCCTGACGGGCTGACTTAATTCAGTAGGGCACCGAGACCGATCTGGTGGAGAATCCCCTGGCCAGAGAGGGCCTCGACCAACAGCCCGATCACGAAACCAAGCATGGCGAGCCGCCCATTCAGGAGCTCTGCACGGCGGTGAAAGCCCCACCCGCTTTCGCTATCTGGACTGGCTCGGTACATCCTCGGCTCAACGACAGCGGGATCAAGCAACTTAGAGCCATCGGAATCCCACATGCCTCCCTCTGATTCTGCGTAATTCTTGACTTTGGAAAGTTCTGATGGAGCTGTCATGGCATTCACCTTGATCAGTGTGATGGGCTGTGGCGAAGGGAACGGAGGGCAGCATCCATGGCCTCAATCTCCATGGCGTTTGCCAGCGGATCTTCTGGAATTTTCATCAAACGCATCGAATCAATTCTGCTCGATCTTCCCTTTCTACCCACAATTCTAGTCGAAGTACTTTCCTCGAACCCATAAGCCGCAGGCCGAATCTGCCAGTGACGGATTACCGCCTGCTCGGATCAGGCATGGGTCTGCATTGATGCCGTTGTGGGTGAGGAAATCCGTATGGCCCATCCACCCGGCTCAATCAGTGAGCAGATGCCCGGTCTTGACCCAGATGGTGCAGCCGGCCTCACTCCACGGGCGGTGGCAGCTGGCGTGGGGATTGCGCAGCCAGCTGCCGGTGGGATAGTTGCCCTGCTCGTCCTGGAAGACGCCATCCAGCACAAGGATTTCCTCGCCGCCAGGGTGCCCATGGGACTGGAAGCGCGTACCCGGAGCCCAGCGCACCAGGGCCACATGCTCGGAACCAAAGGCGTGGAGCGGCAGCACCTGCAGGCCAGCCACCAGGCCTGGCAACCAGTCGCTGCTGCAGGTGTCGATCACCACGGTCTGCTGATCAAGCGGGTGCATCTGATGCAGTTTCACCAGGAGGGTGCAGCCCTGCTCACTGAAGGGCGCATGAGCGGAGCCGGCCGGGTTGCGCAGGTAGGTGCCGGCTGGGTGGTCGCCCTGCTCGTCGGAGAACGTGCCCTCCAGCACCAGGATCTCCTCGCCACCCCCATGGCTGTGCCGCTCGAATCGGCTTCCGGGGGCATAACGCACGATCGAGGTGGCACGGGCCACTTCACCGCCAAGGCGATCGAGCATGCGCCGCTCCACCCCTGCCATCGGCGAGGGGCTCCAGGGGAGGGCCGCGGTGTCGAGCACCACCCGCTGGGCGAGATCAGCGTGGAGTTCCATGACTTTGATTCTGCTGGCCTGGCTCAGGTGAAGACCTTTGTCATGAGATGAAGACCCATTGCGCCTGGAGCGCTTCCCCTTGCGTGGAGCGGACGTCCGTCCGATTGTGTGTTCATCGGGATTCGGAGGTTCCAGCCCATGGACGACACCCCCCCTGAGCAGGTGATAGGAGCGAACTGACGTTCGGACCCTGCTCCAACAATCTTCAAGGATCACTGGTTTCCCTGGCGTCCCCTATCGACGCCGTCCAATGCACCGTTCACGGCCCTGCCTCAGGTGCCCCGGACCGAATTGGGAAGCCCCGCTAGAGCCATGGCCCCAGGTGCCATCGCCAGGCAGCTCCGCCCCACAACTGAAGACACCAGATCGGACGAAACGTCCGCTGAACCAGCTGCGATCCTTCACCGGCTACACAGCTGACCAGACAAAGCCCGGGGCCAAGGCCCTGGGCTTTGTTGTGGCTACCACGGCAGCACAGGCAAGCTGGGCTGGGCAGCGGCAAGACCTCTGAATCCCTGAAGCCATCCAGCCATCGAGACGCCCAGGACCTGCTTCTGTCGCTACACCGCCTCAGCGCCGGGAGCATTGCTCTTGAGTGGCGCTCTGCAGATCCTGTTCCTCCGTGCTGAGGACCCGCAAGTCGGCGACGAGTCACCGGTGTGGTTCAGAGCGTGATCGGGCCGCCGGGGCTGCGCAGGACGCAATGGGGCTGGCTCCAGTCGTAGTGATCCCAGACCTTGGCGGGGAGCTTGAAGTGAGAACCGGGGAACGTGCCCAGGGTCACCCCGCTAGGCCGCGCGGAGCAGTAGGGCCTGCTGCCGGGCCGTTCCAGGTACTGCTGGTGGTGGGTTTCGGCGAAGTAGAAGGGCTTGCCGGCCAGCAGTTCGGTGGTGATCTCCGGGAAACCGGCGGCGCTCAGCTGCTCCTGGTAATGGTCGCGGCTGGCGCGCGCCAGCTCGGCCTGGGCCTCGGTACTGGTCACGATCGCCGAGCGGTACTGGCTGCCGCGATCGTTGCCCTGGCCCATGCCCTGGGTGGGGTCATGGCATTCCCAGAACAGCTTGAGCAGATCGGCGAAGCCCACCTGATCGGTGTCCCACACCACCCGCACCGCTTCGGTGTGGCCGGTGCGGCCGGAGCACACCTCCTCGTAGGTGGGGTTGGGGGTGTGGCCGCCGCAGTAGCCCACGGCGGTGGTGACCACGCCGGGCAGACGCCAGAAGCCTTTCTCCGCACCCCAGAAGCATCCGCAACCAAAGAAGGCCTCCTCCTGGCCAGGCAGGAGAGGCGCCTGGAGAGGGGTGCCGAGCACAACATGGGTGCTGGCCGTGGGAATCGGCGTGTCACGTCCCGGCAGAGCCTCCTCGGCAGAAACAATCCTGCCCTTGGTTGCGCCGGGGGCCTGGTTGAAGAGTCCGAACACCGCTGCTCTGCTTAGGCCTTGAGCCTAGGCAACGCGGTCGGGGGCCGGAGCGGGTTCCAGGGCGATGTGGTTCAGCAGGGTGGTGGTGAACGCAAAAAGCAGAAAGGGCAGGGAGAGCACAAGGATCACGCCCACCCCCACCAGGGCGAAGATCGGCTTGCTGGAGCCCATCAGGGCCAGTCCCGCCGCCAGGCTCACGAAGATCACGAGCATCCACACCAGCACCTGGCCGTAGATGTCACCGAAGGTGAGGGTGCAGCGCAGGTTGTAGCCCTTGGGGTTCTCCATCGGCCTCGCGGGATCTGCCTCAGCTAAGCCCCTCCCCGCGGGCTTGTCTGCGCTGTTCAACAACTCGTGCGAATCAAGCCACCTGGTGGAGGCGTTCCTCGGCCTGCTCCCGCTCCCAAAGCCGCCGGTAGGTGCCTGGGATGGCCACCAGCTCCTGGTGATGGCCCTGCTGCACCAGACGGCCGTCCTCCATCACCAGCACCCGGTCGCAGGCGGCGGCGGCGGAGAGCTGGTGGCTGATCATCAGGATGGTGCGGCCCTTCTCGGCGCGGATCGAATCGAGGATCTCCGCCGCCGTGTTGTTGTCCACGCTGGCCAGGGCATCGTCGAGCACCAGCAGGGGAGCTGACACCAGCAGGGCCCTGCCGAGGGCCGCCCGCTGGCGCTGACCGCCACTGAGGGTGATGCCGCGCTCCCCCACCAGGGTCTGGTAGCCATCGGGAAACCCGCGGATGTCACCGTCCAGGCGTGCCTGCCGGGCCGCCGCCTCCACGCGGGCATCGTCGGCCTCAGGGTCGCCATAGCGCAGGTTGTCGGCCAGGCTGGCTGTGAACAGATAACCCTCCTGGGGCACCAGGGCCACCTGACGGCGCAGGTCATCGAGGGAGAGGGCCGTGACATCAACCCCATCGAGGAACAGTTGCCCCTCAGGCACCTCCACCATCCGCCCCAGGGACCGGGCCAGGGTGGTCTTGCCGCAGCCCACAGGGCCCACCAGCGCCACCAGCTCTCCCGGCCGCAGCCGGAAGCTCACCTCCCGGAGGGCATCGCGCTGGGCGCCGTCGTAGCGCACGCTCAGCCCACGGGCCTCCACAGCCCCGCGCCCGACCCTGGCCGGAGGCTCGGGCACGGGCGGTGAGACCACCTGCGGCTCCCGGGACAGCAGTTCCTCCACCCGCTCCAGGCTCACCTGGCCGGTCTGGAAGGTGTTGAGGGTGAAGCCGAGCAGGGCGGTGGGGAACACCAACCGCTCCACGAACAGGATCAGGGCCACCAGGTTGCCGATGCTGAGCCGGCCGCTCTCCAGCTGACCACTGCCCAGTGCCAGCAGCAGCAGCAGGCTGATCGAGGAAATGCCCTCCAGCAGCGGGAAGAGTGTGCTGCGGGTGCGGGCCAGGGACAGGGCTGCGTCGCGGTAGCGGCCGTTGCGCCGGGCGAAGGCCCCATGCTCGTGGTCCTCCTGTCCATAGATCTTGATGGCGCTGATTCCGGAGAGGTCCTCCTGGATCAGGTCGCTGAGGCTGCCGAGCGCCTCCTGCTGGCGCCGCTGCTGCCGCATCATCCGCCCGCCGAACAGGCGCACCACCACCAGCATCACGGGGTAGAGCCCCACCGCCGCCAGGGTGAGGGCAGGGTCGATCGAGAGCATCGCCGGCAGGGTGAGGGCATAGGCCAGGGCGGTGTTGGAAAGGCTGAGCACCGCGAAGCCCAGCAGGCGCCGCACGTTCTCCACATCGCTGGTGGAGCGGCTGATCACTTCACCGCTGCCGGTGACCTGCACCCAGCCCGGCTCCTGGCGGAGCATGTGATCGAACAGGCGCTGCCTCAGGCTGGCCTCCACCTGGCGTCCCACGCCGAACACGAGCATGCGCGAGAGTTGACGGGCACCTCCCATCACGGTGGCGAGCAGCACGATCAGCCCCGCCTGACGCAGCACCATGGAGGCGGCGAACCCGTCCTGAAGGTCGTCGATGACGCCACGGACCAGCAATGGAATGCTGACGCTCAGCAGGTTCACCACCACCAGGGCGGTGACACCCATGAACACCTTTCGCCGATGGGGACGGAGGTAGCGCCAGATCAGGCCCAGACGGATGGCGGCCATGATGCGGAGCAGGATCGAACCAACCTAAGGATTCGCCCCATGGTCCCGTCCGACGGCTCCTCCGCCCACTCCCAGGCCCATCCCCTCTACGCCACCGACCGCGAACTGGTGGACGGCCTGCTGGCGGCGCAGCAGCCAAGCGACGCTCAACTGGCCGATCTGGCCCGGCTGCTCAACCGCTACGACGGCTTCCCCGGCGCCGAGGACCTGCGCGAGGATCTGAGCAAGACCCTCCGCCTCTGGGGCCTGAGCGTGGAGGACCTGCAACGCCGCACCCGTGCCCTCTGGGCCCGGGGTTACCGGCCCGGGGCGGTGGTGGGCGCTGAGGCGGTGGGCAGCGGTTTCGACACCTCCGCTCCCGAGGGGTAACGAACCGTGAGCATGGGCCCGTCGGGGGGCGGAGTGGACTGCAGCGGACCAGGGCTGCGGGGGATAGTGGAAACTTCCCCATCACCCGGCCCGGAGTGCCTCGCACCCGGGTTTTTTTCTGACCGGGTCTGTTCTGACCTCCGCCCCCCACCGATGGCTGCCCCCACCGCCTGGCCGACCCTGCTGGAGCAGTTGCTGCAGGGCCAGGCACTCTCGGAACCGCAGGCCACGGACCTGATGCAGGCCTGGCTGGCGGGGAGCCTGGAGCCCGAACTCACCGGTGCCCTGCTGGCGGCCTTGCGCTGCAAAGGGGTGAGCGGCGAGGAGCTGGCGGCGATGGCACGGGTGTTGCGCGAGGCCTCCTGCCTGCCAGGGGAGCGCCCGCCCCTGAAGCTGGTCGACACCTGCGGCACCGGCGGCGACGGAGCCGACACCTTCAACATCTCCACGGCCGTGGCCTTCGTGGCTGCCGCCTGCGGTGCCACGGTGGCCAAGCACGGGAACCGCAGCGCCAGCGGCAAGGTGGGCTCCGCCGATGTGCTGGAGGCACTCGGACTCAACCTCCGGGCCGATCCCGAAACGGTGGTGGCGGCCCTGCCCGGCAGCGGGGTCACCTTCCTGTTCGCTCCGGGCTGGCATCCGGCCCTGGTGGAGCTCGCCCCCGTGCGCCGGCGTCTGGGGGTACGCACCGTCTTCAACCTGCTCGGCCCTCTGGTGAATCCCCTGCGGCCCGAAGCCCAGGTGCTGGGGGTGGCCCGGTCGGAGCTGCTGGAGCCGATGGCCGAAGCCCTCTCCCGCCTGGGGCTGGAGCGGGCGGTGGTGGTCCACGGCCACGGTGGCCTGGATGAGGCCTCCCTGAGCGGGGTCAATCAGCTGCGGTTGGTGGAGGGTGCCACGGTGCGGGCCCTGGAGCTCGATCCAGAGGAGCTGGGCCTGGGGCTGGCCCCTCTCACGGCCCTGGCCGGTGGCGATCTGGGCACCAACCGCCGGATCCTCGAAGCCGTGCTGCGCGGCCAGGGCAGCACCGCCCAGCGCGACGTGGTGGCCCTGAACACGGCGCTGGTGCTCTGGGCCGCCGGGCGGGCCGACTCGGCGGAGGCCGGGCTGGCGCAGGCGCTCGAGGCCCTCGAAGGCGAGCGCCCCTGGCAGCGGCTGGAGCAGCTCAGCGCCGCACTTCAGGCGCCGGCATCAGCCAGCTGAGCGTCGCCTGGGAGATGATCGCTTCACTCGACCCTTCCCCCTTGAGCGCTGCAGCCCCGGCTTCGGCCAGCACCCCACAGCCCGCCAGCGGCAGCCCAGCCTCCAACGAGGCGGTGCTGGTGCTGGCGGATGGCACCGTGCTGCGCGGCACGGCCTTCGGAGCGCGGGGCACCGCCATCGGTGAAGTGGTGTTCAACACCGGGATGACGGGCTACCAGGAGGTGATGACCGATCCCAGCTACTCCGGTCAGCTGGTGACCTTCACCTATCCGGAACTGGGCAACACCGGGATCAATCCGGAGGATCAGGAGGCCGGAGCCCCCCACGTGCGCGGCGTGATCGCCCGCCAGCTGGCGCCCACCCCCAGCAGCTGGCGCAGCCAGGGCGACCTGCCCGGCTGGCTCGCCTCCCATGGGGTGGTGGGCATCGCCGGGGTGGACACCCGTGCCCTGGTGCGCCACCTGCGCGAGCGGGGGGCCATGAACGGAGCGATCTGCAGCGATGGCACCGGCCCCCGCGAGCTGCTGGAACTGGTGCGCCGCAGCCCCTCGATGGAGGGGCTCAACCTGGCCGCGCGGGTGACCACCCCCAGCCCCTACCCCTGGCAGCAACTCAGCGCCACCGACTTCGATCAGCGCCTGCAACCCTCGCCGGAGCGGGCCTATCGGGTGGTGGCCATCGATTTCGGCATCAAGCGGGCCATCCTCGAGCGGCTCACGGCCCATGGCTGCACGGTCACGGTGCTGCCCGCCAGCGCCACCCTGGCTCAGGTGCTGGCCCTGGAGCCCGAAGGGGTGTTCCTCTCCAACGGCCCGGGGGATCCGGCCGCGGTGGCCGAAGGCATCGCCCTCGCCAGGGATCTGCTGGGGCAGGCCGATCTGCCGGTGTTCGGCATCTGCCTCGGCCACCAGATCCTGGGCCTGGCCCTCGGCGGCAGCACGTTCAAGCTCGGTTACGGGCACCGCGGGCTGAACCATCCCTGCGGCGGCGAGGGGCTGGTGGAGATCACCAGCCAGAACCACGGCTTCGCGATCGAGGCCACCTCCCTGCCCGAGGAGCTGGTGGAGGTCACCCACCGCAACCTCAACGACCGCACCGTTGCGGCCCTGCGCCATCGCCACCAGCCGGTGTTCGGGGTGCAGTACCACCCCGAAGCCAGCCCCGGCCCCCACGACGCGGATCACCATTTCGGTCGTTTCGTGCGCCTGATGGCCGAGCGACGCCCCTGAGGCCCCGGGCGCAGGTGAAGCTGCGCCCATTGCTGCTTACACTTCAGCCTCTTGTTTCCTCGCGAGGGCTGGAACGATTCCTGAACTGCACCGGTTGACCGTATCCCTCCGGGGCGGCTTCGAGCGACGGGACAGTTGTCTGCTGTTCAGCTTCACCGGCCAGCTCGACGCCTACTCCGACAAGCAGTTCCGGGATTTCGTCACCGAACATCGCGGCAGCGACAAGCGGGCGGTGCTGCTGGATCTCACCCACATCGATTTCATCGATTCCTCCGGACTGGGGGTGCTGGTGCAGCTGGCCAAGCAGTGCAGCGATGCCAAGGTCGGCTTCGTGATGGTGGGCAATGCCCGCGTGATCCAGACGGTCAAGCTGGTGCGGCTGGAGCAGTTCCTGCACCTTCAGCCCGATCTGGACACGGCCCTGGCCGCCCTTGCCAAACCCTGAATCCGACGGACGCTCCTGGCTGCGCCAGATCCGGCCCGCTGCCCGTCATCAGCGTCAGCCCGACAGGCTCGGTGCCCTGCAGCTTGCCTGGCTGGGGGATGCGGTCTGGGAGCTCCACCAGCGTCTGAGGCACTGCAACAGGCCCGGCCGCCCGGATGAGCTCCACCAGGCGGTGGTGGCCCAGGTGCGGGCCCAGGCCCAGGCCAGGGCGCTGGAGCGGCTCGAGCCATTGCTCGACGACCGGGAGCGTGCGCTGGTTCGCCAGGGCCGCAACCGGGCCGGCCGGGGCCCCCGGGGCGGAGATCCAGCCAGCTACGGCCGGGCTACGGGATTTGAGACAATGGTGGGCTGGCTCTTTTTGCAGAATCCCGAGCGGCTTGCCCAGCTTCTGGAACATCTGGACGAAACGGACCCTTCTGACCCCTTGACGAGCGACCCATGAGCCAACGTTTCGAGCGCCGCCGTCCCAAGGGCGCCGGCTCAGGTGATCGCCCCTCGGGAGGCGCCAGAGGGGGCAAACCCTCCCGCTTCGGCGGGCCCCGCCCCGAATGGCGTGGCAGCGGCGGATCCGGCGGCGGCTCCGAACGGGACAGCCGTGACAAGCGCGAAGGACGTCCCCCGGAGAGCCGGGGTGGCTACCGCCCCGACGCCCCCCGGCGGGAGAGTTTTCAGCGTCCCCAGGGGGATGGCCGCCCATCGGGGCGTCCCACGCGGGTGATCGGCAGCCGACCCTCGGCACGCCGCTTCGACGACCAGCGCCCGGAAGGGGGCCGGCGGCCTGAGGGTCGCCAAGAGGGCCGCGACGGGGGCCGCGACGGGGGCCGACGCCCCAGCTTCGGTGCGCCTCGCTTCAGCCGGCCCGACGGCGAGAGGCCCCGCTTCCAGCCTGGGCGCCCGCCAGGCCGTGCCCCACGCTTCAACGAGCCAGAGTCGCCCGGACCCGAGGCCAGCGGCAGTTCCGAGCGCTTCGGCGCCGAGCCCGCTGACGACCTGATCTGGGGCCGCCACCCCGCTCAGGCCGCCCTGGAGAGCGATCGCCCGATTCACCGCATCTGGTGCACCCCCGAGCTGCGTTTCGCACCCCGCTTCCTGCAGCTGCTGCGCGATGCCAAGGCCAGTGGCGTTCTGGTGGAGGAGGTCACCTGGGCGCGCCTGGGTCAGATCAGCAGCGGTGCCGTCCACCAGGGGATCGTGCTGCAGGCCGCAGCCGCTGAAACCCTCGACCTGCCCAGCCTGATCGACGGCTGTCGTGGTCTCGACGAAGCGCCGCTGCTGATGGCTGTCGATGGCCTCACCGATCCCCACAACCTGGGGGCGATCGTGCGCAGCGCCGAAGCACTGGGGGCCCATGGTCTGGTGCTGCCCCAGCGGCGCAACGCGGGCCTCACCGGCTCGGTGGCCAAGGTGGCGGCCGGTGCCCTCGAGCACCTGCCCGTGGCCAGGGTCGTGAACCTCAACCGCTCGATCGAGCAGCTCAAGGACGCGGGCTACCGCGTGGTGGGCCTGGCCGAGGAAGGCAATGTGAGCCTGATGGAGGCTGATCTCGACGGCCCGTTGGTGGTGGTCACAGGGTCTGAGGCCCAGGGCCTCTCGATGCTCACCCGCAAGCACTGCGACCAGCTGATCCGCATTCCCCTGCGGGGGGCCACCCCCAGCCTGAACGCCTCGGTGGCCACTGCCCTGCTGCTCTATGAAATCGCCCGGCGGGGCTGGATGAAGACCATCAGCGGCAACGCCCCGTCGCCACGCCTGGTGCGGCCCCAGGTGCCCACCACCGCCGCTCCAGCCAGCAGCCCTCAGGCCTCGGCTCCTGAGACCGCCGAGGAGATCCAGCCCGTGGTTCAGGAGCCGAGCGAGGACCCTCAGCCAGCTCTGAATCAGGCCGACAGGCAGACAGACGACCAGGACAGCCAAACTGACCAGGCCGACCAGGCCGACGGCCAGGACACCATCCAGCAGGAGAGCACGGAGCACCCACAGGCGGAGACCGCGCCTGAGCTGGACCTGCAGGTGGCCTTGCCCGGCGAGATCGAACTGAGTTTCGCCCCCTCCTCCACCTCCCCCTTCCAGGGAGACATCAGATTGTGATGGTGGTGCCGTCTGCAGGCCCGGATCCAGCTCGGGAGCGGTGCCCTTCGATCGGCACAATGGTGCGGTACGCCACGGTTCGATGAACCCCTTGATTCGGCTGCTCAGAAGCCTGGCCAACGGTCTTGGGGTGGCCTGGTGGGCCCGGGTGGAAACCCGCGATCCCCATGTCGTCTACTGGTTCGGACCCTTCGTACGCCGGGAGCATCTCGAGGCGAGCCTGCTCGCTTTTCTCGGCGATGTGGGCAGCGAACAGCCCGGCTCGATCGAGCACGAACTGCTGCGGGTCCGCCGCGGTGAACCCCTCACCGAAGACTTTGAGCCTGGCTGATAGCGTCGCTCGATGCAAGGCAAGGGCTGATGGGGATCGCCGAGTGGCGTGGGCAACTGGAGCGCGGCGAGGTGTCGGCCCGGGAGCTCACCGACCAGCACCTGGCCCGGATCGAGGCCGTCGATGGCACCCTCCATTCCTTCCTGGAGGTCACCGCGGAGCGCGCCCGCGCCGATGCTGACCGTGTCGATGCCGCCCGCTCCGCCGGGGAGTCGCTGCCGCCCCTGGCCGGAGTGCCCCTGGCGATCAAGGACAACCTCTGCACGAAAGGCATCCGCACCACCTGCTCCAGCCGGATGCTGGAGCAGTTCGTGCCTCCCTACGAATCCACCGTCACCGAACGGCTGTGGCAGGCCGGCGGAATCCTGATCGGCAAGACCAACCTCGATGAGTTCGCCATGGGCAGCTCCACCGAGACCTCCGCCTTCGGGCCCAGCCGCAACCCCTGGAACCCCGAGCGGGTGCCCGGTGGCAGCTCCGGTGGCAGTGCCTCCGCCGTGGGCTCCGGCGAATGTGTCGCCGCCCTGGGCTCCGACACGGGCGGCTCGATCCGTCAGCCGGCCGCCTTCTGCGGTGTGGTGGGCCTCAAGCCCACCTACGGCCGGGTGAGCCGCTGGGGTCTGGTGGCCTTCGCCAGCTCCCTTGATCAGGTGGGGCCGTTCAGCACCAGCGTGGCCGATGCCGCCGAGCTGCTGCAGGTGATCGCCGGGGAAGACCGCCGCGATGGCACCTGCCTGAAGGCCCCCGTTCCCGATTACAGCGCCGCCCTGAAGGCCCCGGTGAAGGGCCTGCGGGTCGGACTGGTGAAGGAATGCTTTGAGGCCGAGGGGCTCGATCCCCAGGTGAAGGCCTCGGTGCTGACCGCCGCCGCCCAGCTGGAGGCCCTCGGCTGCGAGCTGGTGGAGGTGAGCTGCCCCCGCTTCAACGACGGCATCGCCACCTACTACGTGATCGCCCCCTCGGAAGCGTCCGCCAACCTGGCTCGCTACGACGGCGTGAAGTACGGCTACCGCTCCGAGCAGGCCGCCAGCCTGGCGGAGATGACGGCCCGCAGCCGGGCCGAAGGATTCGGTGATGAGGTGCAGCGACGCATCCTGATCGGCACCTATGCCCTCTCAGCCGGCTACGTGGATGCCTACTACAAGAAGGCCCAGCAGGTGCGCACCTTGATCCGCCGCGATTTCGATGCGGCCTTCGGCTCAGTGGATGTGCTGCTCACACCCACCTCCCCCACCACAGCCTTCCGGTTCGGAGCCCACGCCGAGGATCCCCTGGCGATGTACCTGGCCGATCTGCTCACCATCCCGGCCAACATGGCCGGCCTGCCGGCGATCAGCGTGCCCTGCGGCTTTGACGACGGCGGCCTGCCGATCGGCCTGCAGCTGATCACCGGCGTGCTCGAGGAGCCGCGCCTGCTGCAGGTGGCCCACCACTATGAGCAGGCCGCCCGGGTGATGGACACCAGACCCAGCGCAGCCCTGGTGCCCTGAACCAGCCGCCTGGCTGACACCACATCTGGTGGCCGGTAACGTGGCAGCACCCCGTGGTGGCGTCTGACGCCTCAGCCCTTGGCCTTCGTCCCCCTCCACAACCACAGCGACTACAGCCTGCTGGACGGTGCCAGCCAGCTGCCGCAGATGGTCGAGCGGGCCGTGGCGCTGGGCATGCCGGCCCTGGCCCTCACCGATCACGGCGTGATGTACGGCGCCATCGAGCTGCTGAAGCTCTGCAAGGGGGCCGGCATCAAGCCGATCATCGGCAACGAGATGTACGTGATCAACGGCTCGATCGACGAGCCGTGGGTGAAGGGCGAACGCCGCTATCACCTGGTGGTGCTGGCCAAGAACGACACCGGCTACCGCAACCTGGTGAAGCTCACCAGCCTCAGCCACCTGCGCGGCATGCGCGGCCGCGGCATCTTCTCGCGGGCCTGCATCGACAAGCAGCTGCTGGAGCAGCACCGCGAGGGACTGATCCTGGCCACCGCCTGCCTGGGCGGTGAGATTCCCCAGGCGATCCTGCGCGGCCGACCCGAGGTGGCTCGCGATGTGGCCCGCTGGTACCAGCAGCATTTCGGCTCCGACTTCTACCTCGAGATCCAGGACCACGGCTCACCGGAAGACCGGATCGTGAACGTGGAGCTGGTGCGGATCGCCCGGGAGCTGGGCATCGAGCTGATCGCCACCAACGACGCCCACTACCTCAGCAGCGCCGATGTGGAGGCCCACGACGCCCTGCTCTGCGTGCTCACCGGCAAGCTCGTGACCGACGAGAAACGGCTGCGCTACACCGGCACCGAATACATCAAGAGCGAGGCGGAAATGGGCCGCCTCTTCGCCGATCACCTCGAGCCGGACGTGGTGGCCGAAGCGATCGCCAACACCGCGGCGGTGGCCGAGAAGGTGGAGACCTACGACATCCTCGGCCGCCAGCAGATGCCCCGCTTCCCGATCCCCGACGGGCACACGGCGGTGAGTTATCTGGCGGAAGTGTCCGAGGCCGGCCTGCGCCAACGGCTGCGGCTGAGCGGTTCTGATCCGATCGATCCGCTCTACGGCGAGCGGCTGGCCTTCGAGCTGCAGGTGATGGAGCAGATGGGCTTCCCCACCTATTTCCTGGTGGTGTGGGACTACATCCGCTTCGCGCGCGACCAGGGCATCCCGGTGGGGCCGGGTCGTGGCTCCGCCGCCGGTTCGCTGGTGGCCTATGCCCTCGGGATCACCAACATCGATCCGGTCAGCAACGGCCTGCTGTTTGAGCGCTTCCTCAACCCCGAGCGCAAGTCGATGCCTGACATCGACACCGACTTCTGCATCGAACGCCGTGGGGAAGTCATCGAGTACGTCACCCAGCGCTACGGCGAGGACAAAGTGGCGCAGATCATCACCTTCAACCGGATGACCTCCAAGGCGGTGCTCAAGGATGTGGCCCGCGTGCTCGACATTCCCTACGGCGATGCCGACCGCCTGGCCAAACTGATTCCCGTCGTGCGTGGCAAGCCCGCCAAGCTGGCGGAGATGATCGGCCCCGAGTCGCCCGCGCCGGAATTCCGCGAGAAATACGAAAACGATCCCCAGGTGCGCCGCTGGGTGGACATGGCCCGCCGCATCGAGGGCACCAACAAGACCTTCGGGGTGCATGCCGCCGGTGTGGTGATCGCGGCTGAACCGCTGGATTCGCTGGTGCCGTTGCAGCGCAACAACGACGGCCAGGTGATCACCCAGTACTTCATGGAGGACGTGGAGGCGATGGGGCTGCTGAAGATGGACTTCCTCGGCCTCAAGAACCTCACCATGATCGACAAGACCCTCGATCTGGTGGAGCAGAGCAGCGGTGAGCGCCTCGATCCCGATGATCTTCCCCCCAGCGACGCGGACACCTTCGCCCTGCTGGCCCGCGGCGATCTGGAGGGCATCTTCCAGCTCGAATCCAGCGGCATGCGTCAGATCGTGCGGGATCTCAGACCGTCGTCGCTGGAGGACATCTCCTCGATCCTGGCCCTCTACCGGCCGGGTCCGCTCGATGCCGGTCTGATCCCGAAATTCATCAACCGAAAGCATGGCCGCGAAGCGATTGATTTCGCCTGCCCGGGCCTGGAGCCGATCCTGAAGGAGACCTACGGGATCATGGTCTACCAGGAGCAGATCATGCGCATCGCCCAGGATCTGGCCGGCTATTCCCTCGGTGAAGCCGACCTGCTGCGGCGGGCGATGGGCAAGAAGAAGGTGTCGGAGATGCAGAAACACCGCAGCCAGTTCGTGGAGGGAGCCACGGCGCGGGGGGTGAGCGCCGCGGTGGCCGAAGCGCTGTTCGAGCAGATGGTGCTGTTCGCCGAATACTGCTTCAACAAGAGCCACTCCACCGCCTACGGCGCCGTCACCTACCAGACGGCGTACCTCAAGGCCCATTACCCGGTGGCCTACATGGCCGCCCTGCTCACGGTCAATGCCGGCAGCACCGACAAGGTGCAGCGCTACATCGCCAATTGCCAGGCGATGGGCATCGAGGTGATGCCACCCGATCTCAATGCCTCCGGCATCGATTTCACCCCGAAAGGAGAAAGAATCCTGTTCGGACTCTCGGCGGTGCGCAACCTCGGTGATGGCGCGATTCGCCAGTTGCTGGAAGCCCGTGTCCAGGATGGGCCCTTTGCCTCCCTGGCCGATCTCTGCGATCGGATCCCGACCACGCTGATCAACCGAAGGGCGCTGGAATCGCTGATCCACTGCGGTGCCCTTGATGGGCTGGAGCCCAGCGCCAACCGCGCCCAGTTGATGGCCGACCTCGATCTGGTGCTGGATTGGGCCGGCTCCCGCGCCAGGGATCGCGCCAGCGGGCAAGGCAACCTGTTCGACCTGATGGCGGGCGGCACTTCAGCCCAGGCTGATCAGAGCACCGCCCCGAAGGCGGCGCCGGTGGCCGACTATCCCCCCAAGGAGAAACTCCGCCTGGAGAAGGAGCTGGTGGGGTTCTACCTCTCCGATCACCCCCTGCGGCAGCTGGCCCGGCCGATTCAGATGCTCTCACCGATCAGCCTGGGCAGGCTGGAGGAGCAGGCCGACAAGGCCCGCGTCAGCGTGGTGGCGATGCTACCGGAGGTGCGGCAGGTGACCACCCGCAAGGGGGATCGCATGGCCGTGCTGCAGCTCGAGGATCTCAGCGGCAGCGCCGAGTGCGTGGTGTTCCCCAAGACCTACGCCCGCCTGAGCGACCACCTGATGGTGGATGCGCGGCTGATGATCTGGGGGTCGGTGGACCGGCGCGACGAACGGGTGCAGCTGATCCTGGATGACTGCCGCGCCATCGACGACCTCGATGTGCTGCTGGTGGAGCTGATGGCGGAGCAGGCCAGCGACATCACCGTGCAGCACCGCCTGAGGGAATGCCTGGTGCGGCACCGGCCGGAGCAGGAGGAGGCCGGCGTGCGGGTTCCGGTGGTGGCGAAGGTGCGGCTCCATGGCGAGTCCCGCTACGTGCGCCTCGGCCACCAGTTCTGTGTCCGCGATGGGGCCGCCGCGGTCAGCACCCTCACCGACGCCGCCTTCACCGCCAGGCTGCACTCGGCGTTGCAGACCGCCTGAACCCTCAGGCGCCGCTGCCGCCCTGACGGATGGCTTTGATCGAGGCCTTCATGCGGGCGATGTTGGTGCCGATCTGCTCGGTGCCCAGCAGGCTGCCCGGCGCCTGCTCCCAGCTGGCGGAGAGCACGCCATAGCTCAGCCCGAGAACCCCGAGCAGAAACAGGCCGCCGGAGCTGGCCAGAGTGACCACGGGGGGGATGTCGAGCAGGCCGCGGCTGACCAGCAGGTAGCTGCCGATGAACACGCCCATGCCCAGCAGCGAAGGAACCCCGGTGGCCACGCCGATGCGGCGGGCCATGCGGTTGGCCACGGCCGGCGGGATCACCTGGGACCCCTTGGGCATGGCCTTGGGCTGGCGCTCCGGCTCGAACGGCAGGGGCTTGCGCTTGGCCGCCATGGCTGGGCTCAGCCCCGGATGCCGAGCTTGGCGATCAGCTGGCTGTAGCGCTCCTCGCTCTCGGCGCGCAGATAACCGAGCAGCCGCTTGCGGCGACCGATCATCTTCAGCAGCCCCTGGCGGGAGGAGAAGTCGTGCTTGTTCTTCTGCAGGTGGCCGGTGAGCTGGGTCACCCGCTCGCTCAGCATCGCCACCTGAACCTCGACCGAACCGGTGTCGGTGCCGTGGGTCTGGTGGGAGTTGATCAGTTCCTGCTTCTTGGTGGTATCGAGCGGCATGCCGGCGTCGGGCCCTGACGGTGCAAACAGACAACCTAACGCCTCAGGGGACTGGCGACCAAGCCGCGAACCATCTCTGCGGCTCACCTCCAGCCTCAGGCGGCCTCGCGGGAAAGCCAGCGCAGACAGGCGCTCAGCCAGGCGTCAGCATCGAGGGCCGGATCAAGGCCGTCACGGCCCAGGCCGCGCAGCGCCCGGCTGATCTCCAGGGGCTCGTAGCCCAGGGCGGTGAGGGTGATCTGCAGCTCTTCACGGGTGGAGGCGGTCGGCCCCGGATCGCCGTCTGTGCTGCCGCCTGCGCCATCGAGGGTGTCGTCATCGAAGCCAGCGGCGGCCCCGTAGCTCTCCGCCAGCTTGCCGCGCAGCTCCACCGCCAGCCGCTCGGCCGTGCGCTTGCCCACCCCAGGCGCCCGGCAGAGCCGGCGCAGGTCGGCCTGAACGATCGCCCGCACCAGCTCCTCGCAGGGCATGGTCCCCAGCAGGGCCAGGGCCATCTGCGGCCCGACCCCGCTCACGGCCACCAGCAGGCGGAACAGATCGCGCTCGTGGCGGGCACCGAAGCCGAACAGGGTCCAGCCGTCGTCACGGATCGTCTGGTGGGTGTAGAGGCTGAGCTGACTGCCCGCCGGGGGCAGCAGCTCCCAGTGGCGGCGGGTGATCTGCACCTCGTAACCCACGCCAGAGCAGGCCAGCAGGAGACCACAACGGTTGCCCTGTTGCCACGGCTCTGCCACATGGCCTTGCAGCCAGCCGATCATGGAGACCACCAACGATCCGCCCCATGCTGCCCGGTCCGCCAACCCCCGCCAGTCGGTCTGAGGCCATCACCCTGCCGCAGCCTCCCTGGCAGCGACCCCTGCTGGCCGCCCTGCTGGTGGCCCTGATCGGGCTGGGCCTGCTCGGACTGAACGGCTGCCAGGCGGCGGGCCAGCCACCCCGGGCGGTGCTGCTGCAGGCCCTGGGTCTGCAGATCGAGCTCACCCAGCAGTCGATCGCCGAGGCCCTCGAGCTCGAGCCGAGCGAGCGGCGGCCCCAGGTGAGCCGCGTCCGCGTCGACCGCCAGGAGACCATCCCGATCGGGCTGGGCAAGGGCCTGCACCTCACCGGTCAGTTCGATTGGCGCCTGGCGGACGACCCCTATCGGGTGGACAGCCCCTTTGAGCTGTACCTGCTGCGTGGGGAGCGGGGCGAGAGCTGGCGGCTGGCACGCCCAACCGGAGCCTCCGGCGACAGCCTCAACCAGGAGTGGCTGGTGGATCCGCTGCCGCTGGCGGGCGACCGTCCGGCCTGAGCGGGGCCCGCGGAGGCCGTGAAGCCCCCATCAAGGCTGGCCCGGTAGCAACGGTGATGACCGCGCTGGACCTGAACCTGCCATAAAGTCTCCACAGCAGAATCGCCACGCCATTCAATGACTTCCGAGCCAGATCTTCATCCCAAGCGCGATTCAGAATCACCCGCAGATCGCCAACTTGAGCGGCACTCCGAGGATGACGACATCTATGCCTCCAACGACTTATCGATCGGCATGCCGAAGCGCACCTTTCCCGCCCAGGAGAAGGATCCCAGAACGGTGTATGCCGCGATCCATGACGAGTTGATGCTGGATGGCAATTCCCGCCAGAACCTGGCCACCTTCTGCCAGACATGGCTGGAGCCGGAAGTTCATCAGCTGATGAATGAGTGCATCGACAAAAACATGGAGGACAAGGACGAATATCCCCAGACTGCCGAAATCGAGTCCCGCTGCGCCCGCATGCTGGCCGATCTCTGGAATGCCCCGGAGATCGATGAGGCCATCGGTTGCACCACACTCGGATCAAGCGAAGCGGCCATGCTCGGTGGGATGGCCATGAAACGCCGCTGGGAAGCGGTACGACATCAGCAGGGGAAGCCCACGGACCGGCCAAATCTCGTCACGGGTCCTGTGCAGATCTGCTGGCACAAGTTCACGCGCTACTGGGACATCGAGCACCGGGAGATCCCGATGGAACCCGGTTGTCTGATGATGACACCGGAGCAAGTGCTCAAACACTGCGATGAGAACACGATCGGAGTGGTGCCCACCCTGGGCGTCACCTTCACCGGGCAGTATGAGCCGGTGCAGCAGGTGGCAGAAGCGCTCGATGCTTATGAACGGCAGAGCGGCCTCGACATCCCCATCCACGTGGATGCTGCCAGCGGGGGATTTCTTGCTCCGTTCTGCAGCCCGGATCTGATCTGGGATTTCCGCCTGCCCAGGGTGAAATCGATCAATGCCTCAGGCCACAAATTCGGCCTGGCACCGCTTGGCGCCGGCTGGGTGCTGTGGAGAGAGGCAAAGGACCTTCCCGATGAGATGGTGTTCTGGGTGAACTACCTGGGTGGCAACATGCGCGACATCACCCTGAACTTCTCCAAGCCCGGCGGCCAGGTGATCTGCCAGTACTACAACTTCATCCGTCTGGGCAAAGAGGGTTACCGCAAGGTGCATAACGCCTGCTACGCCACCGCCCAGCACCTGGCGAAGGAGATCGAAACCCTTGGCCCGTTCGAGATCATCTATGGCGGTGATCCCGACACGGGAATCCCGGCCCTGTGCTGGAGGATCAAGGATGGCGTGGATCCGGGCTTCAACCTCTTCGACCTGGCCGATCGCCTGCGGGTGCGGGGCTGGCAGGTGCCCGCGTACACCCTGCCGGCCAACTGCGCCGATCAGGCCATCCAGAGGATCCTGGTGCGGCACGGGGTCAGCCGTGATCTCGCCGACCTGCTGCTGGAGGACATCAGGAACGCCATCGACCATCTCCAGCGGCATCCAGTCAGCAGATCGCTGAGCCGCGAAGAAGCCTCGGGATTCCATCACTGAGACAGCTGCGATGACGACCGGTGCCGGCCGTCCTGGACGCTCCGTCCTGGTGCAGGAGGGCCCATGGCCGTTCATCACCAGGCGCGTGACCTGGAGAGAGGGGCAGATCGTGAGCCTGTGGCGCTCACGCCACCACCGCAAGGGTCTGCCTGTGAAAGGTGCGGCCCACACCTTGGCTCTGGAGATGGCCCTGAGTCGATGCCTGTGGATGCCACGGGAGCTGAACTGGTGGATCGGCGTGTTGTTCGCCCTTGGATCGGTGCTGTTCGGGCTCGGAAGCTGGCTGAGCCTCCAGCCACTGCTGGCCCACCGGTGGCATCTGAGCCCGGAGGCTGTGAGCACGGTGTTCCTGCTGGGTTCCTTCCCGTTCACCGCGGCCGCCTACCTGCAGTTGTTTCAGGCCGCCAACTCCCCTCTGGTCGCCGACCAGCCCCAGCGCAGACGAAGCCACTGGCGTTGGTTCGGGTGGAGGCCCGGGGATCTGGGTTGGCTCAGCTGTGCCCTGCAGTTCCCCGGAACGCTGCTGTTCAACCTCAACACCTACAACGCGCTCAACACCGGGCTGGACTGGTACGACCAGGACCTGGCGATCTGGACGCCCAACATTCTCGGTTCGGTGCTGTTCATGGCCTCCGGCTATCTGTCCTTCATGGAAACCTGCCATTCCCCGTGGGCATGGCAACCCCGCAGCCTGTCCTGGTGGGTCACCAGCACGAACCTGCTTGGTTGTGTGGGGTTCCTGCTGTCAGCTCTGGTCAGCGTTGTGCTGCCCTCCACCGTGGGGCCGGCTTTTCCAACGGTGTCGCTGATTTTCACCCTTGTGGGGGCGATGGGTTTTCTGATCGGTTCCCTGCTGATGCTTCCCGAATCCGTCGTTCCCTCCTGACTCTCTCCTCAGCCGGTCCATCACGACGAGGCGGAGCCGCTGGCCGGGACTGGCCTGGCCCGGAGACTGAGCAGGGTGGCCAGCAGCACCAGCAGGGCCGACAGCCCTGCCCGGGCCGGTACCGCCTCCTGGAACCACCACACCCCCCAGAGGGCTGCCAGCGGCACCTGCACGTAGCTGATCGCGGTGGCCCGGGCGGCCGCCATGCCCATCAGGCCATAGGTGAGGGCGACTTGCCCCAGCTGGGTGAACACCCCCACCCCCAGCAGCCAGCCGTACTCGGGGCCAGTGGGTGCCACAGGCTGCAGCAGCACCAGGGGCAGGCTGAGCGGCAGGGCCATCAGCGGGAAATAGAACACCACCACCAGGGGATGCTCGCTGCGGCGCAGGGCGCGCACACTCACGTAAGCCAGGGCCGAGAGCAGCGCACCGGCCAGGGCAAACAGCAGCGGCAGGGCAGGAAGAGCTGAGCCCGCGGCCGCCCCGCCCCCGCCGGGCGCGACCAGCACAGCCACCCCCAGAAAGCCCAGCAGCACCGCCCCCCAGACCCGCCAGCCCGGCCTCTCGGCCAGCAGCGGCCAGGCCAGCAGGGCCGTGAAGGTGGGGTGGAGGTACTGCAGCACCGTGGCCACCGCCAGCGGCAGGCCGGTCAGGGCCAGGTAGACGCAGTAGAGGCCGGCAGTGCCCAGCATGCCGCGCCCCACCAGCAGCCCCCGCCTCTGGCCCCAGGGGTCGAGCCCTGAGCGCCGCAGCATCCACCAGCTGATCAGCAGACTCACCACCGCCCGGGCCAGCACCACCTCCGCCACCGGCAGGCGGCCGCCGAGGGCCTTGACGCACACACCCATCAGGCTGAAGGCCAGGGCACTGGCGAGCATCCACAGGCCGGCCCGCCAGGCAGGCGGTTGAGCGTGATCGGGGTCACGCCACTTCTGGTGGGGTGGGGCAGAATGGAGGCCTGAGCGACCCCAGCGGTAGCGCCATCCCTTGAGCCAGCCCCAACCCCACGCCCGCCTGCACCCCCGCACGATCGAAGCGGTGAAGGAGCGTGCGGACATCGTTGATGTGGTGGGCGAGCACGTGGTGCTCAAGAAGAAGGGGCGTGAGTTCGTGGGGATCTGCCCCTTCCACGACGACACATCGCCGTCGATGACGGTGTCACCGGCCAAGCAGTTCTACTACTGCTTCTCCTGCGGAGCCGGCGGCAACGCGATCAAGTTCCTGATGGAACTGCAGCGCACCAGCTTCAGCGAGGTGGTGCTGGATCTGGCCCGCAAGTACCAGCTGCCGGTGGAAACGGTGGATGGTCCCCAGCAGGAGCGGCTGCGCAGGCAGCTCTCGCGCCGCGAAGCGCTGCTGCGCGCTCTCGCCCTGGCGGCCGGCTGGTTCCGCAGCCAGCTGCGCAGCCCCGAAGGGGCCGGCGCCCTGGCCTACCTCTCCGGCGAGCGGGGCCTGAGTGAGGGCACCATCGACGCCTTCGATCTGGGCTATGCGCCCGAGCGCTGGGACGGACTGCTCAAGCACCTGGGCCAGGTGGAGAATCTCCCGCCGGAGCTGCTGGAGGCCGCTGGGCTGGTGGTGCCCCGCAAGGGCGGCGACGGCTTCTACGACCGCTTCCGCCACCGGGTGATGGTGCCGATCCGCGACCGTCAGGGCCGGGTGATCGGCTTTGGCGGCCGCAGCCTCGACGGGGGGGAGCCGAAATACCTCAACTCACCGGAAACGGAGGTTTTCGAGAAGGGCAAGCACCTGTTCGGCCTGGATCGCGCCAGCAACGCCATCCGCAAGGACGACCAGGCGGTGGTGGTGGAGGGCTACTTCGATGTGATCGCGCTCCACGCCGCCGGCATCACCAATGCGGTGGCGTCCCTGGGCACGGCCCTGAGCAGCCAGCAGATCACCCAGCTCTGCCGCTGCTGCGACAGCCGACGGCTGGTGCTCAACTTCGACACCGACGGCGCCGGCGTGCGCGCCGCCCAGCGGGCGATCGGGGCGGTGGAGCAGCAGGCGCTGCAGGGGCAGCTGGAGCTGCGGGTGCTGCACCTGCCCGCCGGCAAGGATCCCGATGAGTTCCTCCAGCAGCACGGGGCCGGCGAGTACCGCGCCCTGCTGGAGCGGGCGCCGCTCTGGCTCGACTGGCAGATCGAGCAGGTGCTGGAGGGCAGGGATCTGGCCCGCTCCGACCAGTTCCAGCAGGCGGTGGCTTCCCTGGTGGAACTGCTCGGCAAGCTGCCCCAGAGCGCCGTGCGCAGCCATTACCTCCAGCAGGTGGCCGAGCGGTTGAGTGGAGGCCAGGCGCGGCTGGCGCAGAAACTGGAGGAAGATCTGCGTCAGCAGGTGAAGGGTGAGCGCTGGCATGGCCGCGCCAGCCGCTGGGAGCAACCCGGGGAGATCGGCCTGCGCGAACGCGCCGAAGCGGAACTGCTGCGGCTTTACCTGCATGCGGGCCGCCACCGCGCCGCGATCCGGCGGGAGCTGCGCCAGCGGGAGCTGGAGGATTTCGCCATCGCCCACCACCGCCTGCTCTGGGCGAGCATCAGCGAACTGGAGGAAGACAACCTCGGCGTGGGCCGGCTCGAGGCGATCAACCGGGGCAACGATCCTGGCGACGACCTGGCCGATCTGGACCTGCCACGGCTGCTGGGCGACCGGCTGCTGGTGGAGGAAAACGAGCTGCTGAACCGGCTGACGCCCCTGCTGGAGCCGAGCGAACTGCAACGCATGGCCCTGGCTGAACCGCTGTTGCAGCTGCGCGGAACCACCGCCGTGCTCGAACGCCAGCGCAGCCTCAAGCGTTGCCGCCATCTGCTCGATGCCTGGGGGTCCCAGCGGCTGGAAACACTGGAGCGCTGCATCGCCCGGTTGCTGGAAGAAAGCGAAGCGGAGGCCAGCGCCGCCGCCGCCCTGAGCATGGAAAGCCGCATCGATTCGATGTTCGCCGAACTGAACGGCGACGCCCTGCGCTTTCAGGAGCTGTACTACAACGAACGGCGGCACATCAGCCACCTCGACCGGCAGCGCTGCGCCGACCCAGTGGCGGCCGCACGGGACGCACGGGGCTGAGAGGCCTCAGACTGAGCGGTGAGCCACCCGCATCTACAGCCGATCGGGTCCTCCGGATTTATGGTCAGAGGAGCGAACCTCCGATGGCGCTAAGGCCTGGAACGATGCCCGAAATCACCCTGCGGCAGATCATGGTCGGCGTCCTGGCCATCGCCATCACCCTGGCGGTGATGGTCGGCGCGATCAGCTCGCTGAACCCGCCCCAGGTCGCGGACATCAGTCCCGACCAGGAGGCCGGCCAGCTGCTGAACCTGGAGATGGGGGTCTCCGCGGAAATGGATCAAGGCAACGAAGTGGATCCGTGAAACGAACAGCACGTTGAACCGCCGCCCCTGACGGAGGGATCGATCGTCAGTGGGGGTTGTCCGGCGTTCAGGTGATTTGCAGTCGGCTCAACCACGAGGCCGGGATGTCTGCTGGCCACCGATCACCCTGATCCTGGCGAGCGAGCATGTACCCATTCTCCCTTGAATCGGCCTCAGGAGGTGCTGGTGATCGTGAGGGAGAGCGGACCACCCAGACGCTGTGAAAGCTCACGGTTATTTCCGTAGCGGCCAGGCCAGTCATTGGCAAAAAGCCGCAGTTCTCGATCGGGTCCGAACGCCTCCGCCGGTGGGGCCGTCCAGTCTTGCCCGATCTGTCCGCTATCGCTTTGGCCACGTCACCATCAACTGGAGAAACTCCAGGAGGTCGCAAGGCAGCGGCGATAGCGCGAAGAATGATCTGCTGGATATGATTTTCTGTGTTTGCTTTTTCTGTGTTTGATTTTCTATCAGACCGGCTTGATATTCTGATTCATTCGGAAGAAGTTGGTCGGATCGTACTTCTTCTTGAGATCAACAAGCCGACTGTACATTCCACCGTAGGCGAAGGCTACGCGGTCTGTCTCATCTTGGGTGAGGAAGTTGATGTACGCACCACCGCTGGCAAACGGCTGTGACTTCGCGAAGAATTCGCGCGCCCAGGCGATGCAGCAGTCGTCCTCGGCAGGCGACTCCCAGCGACCATGCACGTTCATGACGTAGTTGGCGTCCCGGCTCGAATAGGCCATGGCGTCAGGCGCGATGCGGGCCGTCTGGCCGCCGATCGCGGCGATGAAGATCTCACACTGCGGTGAAGGCAGGGTGCCGGCATATTGGATAACGACGTCGATCACGCCATCACTGAGTTGAGAGAAGTTGTGCGACTTCCAGTAGTTCCGCGCACCACGCGTTAACAATGGATCGAAGGCCTGCTGCCAGGCGGTGTACGGCTGCACGCCGATGTGCTCGCCATGAGCCGTGCCGAAACGGCGCAGGACATCAAGCAGCTTCTCTCCCTCGGAGGGGGGGCCTGCGTAGCACAGGGCGAGCGCGACAATCTCTGTTCCGTGGACATCCTCGGGCAGGAAGGGAAGTGGGGGGGCCTTCCGGGTGAACATCCAGACGCTGAGTTCATCCGACATCGTCTCGGTGAAGCGGGCGAATTGCGTGAGCACGGACTTCGCCTGGGCCAACGGGAAGACGATCAGACCGCACAGCACATCCGGCCCGACGGGATGGAGTTGGAATTCGAAGCTTGTGACGATACCGAAGTTCCCACCGCCGCCACGAAGACCCCAGAAGAGGTCGGCATTTTCCGTCTCGCTGGCGTGCACCCGCCTGCCATCCGCCGTGACGACTTCAGCTGAGAGCAGGTTGTCGACGGTCATGCCGTACTTGCGACTCAACCAACCAAAGCCGCCGCCGAGCGTCAAGCCGGCCACACCCGTTGTTGAGTTGATGCCCAGCGGTGTTGCGAGGCCGTGAACCTGTGCAGCCGCGTCAAAGTCGGCAAGTGTGCAGCCGGGATCGACGGTCGCCCGGCGGGCGCTCGGGTCAACCCGAACGTTCTTCATCAACGAGAGGTCGATCATGATGCCGTCGTCGCAGACGGCATTGCCCGCGATGTTGTGACCGCCCCCTCGGATCGAGACCAATAGGTCATGCTTGCGCGCAAAGTTTACAGCCAGGACGACATCTTCAGGAGACGTGCAGCGCGAGATCAGTGCAGGCCTTCGGTCCGTCATCGCGTTCCATATCTGGCGCACCTCGTCATAACTCCCATCGCCAGGGGAAAGCACCTCTCCCTCGAAGTGTCCTTTGAACTCGTCGATTTCTGCCTGCTGCAATTGCATTCGAGATGTTTCCTCTGATTTCCTTTCCTCACCTTTAGCATGGCCAAAGGAAAGCCCCAGGCATGGCTTCACATTCCGTACAAGGCAGTTGATATACTGATCAGACACCATGAGTGATCTCACCTGTCTCCGCCCTGAGGGACCCTCGCTGAAATGATAGAGGCGGAGCCAGAAAATGAACCCTTGTTGAGACACTGTTATCCCACTTCCCAAGCCTTCCTTCGGACGCAATTCCGCTCAAAGCTCAAGCCAGTCAAGCTGTCTGACTTCGCCTTCAATATGTCACAAGGTGAAGACGCTGGCATGGTGCTTCTCTTGCTAGCAAGCTCGTTTGCTTCTTGCTTGCCTCATGCAATCGAGCAGAAATCCTTGGCTGGAGCATTCTCCGGAACAGTCAGCTTGCAAGAATTGCCAACACCCAACCAGTTCTGTTTGCTATCGATAACTTTCTGGAGGAAGTGGTCGTGAAATCCTGCAGCGCATGTCAGCAGACAACTGCTGACATGCGCTGCCACAGGCTCTGAGTCGGCCATCCTTGTCGAGGCTCCTGCGAGGGCGGTGCCCGCAACGAGGCCCAGCGGTCAACCAGCCACCGCACCCAAAGGGGAGTGATCGAGGGGCTTGGAAAACGGCTGGAGCTGCTCAGTTCAGCTTGCTGGGGCTTCGGCCGCCATCGCCTTGAGCGCAACCCGGTCCACCTTGCCGCTCGGGTTGAGGGGCATCTCGGTTAGCACCACGATCTCCTCAGGAGCCTTGTAGCCAATGCGCTCGCGGCTGAAGCTGATCAACTCTGGAACCGTCGGGACTGAGGCCCCTTCCTTGAGCGTGACGTAGGCACGCACGTTCTCCCCATGCATGAGGTCGTGAATGCCGATCGCTCCGGCCAGCTCCACGGCGGAGTGCTCACAGAGGGCATCCTCCACATCCTGGGGGCAGATGTTGGAGCCGTCATGCACGATGATCTGCTTCCGGCGGCCGCAGAACCAGAGGTAACCGTCGTCATCCAGGCGCATCTCGTCACCCGTGTCGAGCCAGCCCTCCACGATGGTTTCGGCCGTGGCAGTGGGGTTGTCCCAGTAGCCCGTCATCACCGACGCGGAACGAAGCCAGAGCCTTCCCTCAGCACCCACGGGCAGTTGCCGGCCTTCCTCATCGCGGATGCAGCACTCGAAGCCAGGACAGACCCGGCCCACTGAACCGATGCGGTTCTCGCCGGAGGGGGGGGAGACGGTGGCGACCCCACACTCACTCATACCGAAACACTCGTCGATGGCAAAGCCCACGGACGCCTCGAAATCCCGCTGCAGTTGCAGAGGCACCTTGTCACCGCCGGAGATGCAGAGGCGGACGTAGGCGAAATCTGCCGGATTCAACTCTCGGTCGTGCATCAGGCCCATCAGCGGCGCGGGCAGCATCAGCAGCAGGTTCGGTTGCCGGTGGTGCAGCACGGCCTCAAGGCTGTGATTGTCGCTCTCGGTGGCCACGACCAGCGTGGTGCCCACCGAGAGAGCCGCCAGCCCGTACATCGAGGCCGCTGCATGGGCCAGCGAGCAGCCCACCATCAGGCGCTCTCCAGGCGCATACTCCATTGCCTGGGCAAGGCTGGCCAGCGTCGCTCCGTAGCTCCTTCGGCTGTGGGTCACGCCCTTGGGCTTGGCGGTGCTGCCGGACGTGAAATAAATGATCGCGGGGGCTTCAGGGGCCAGCTCGGGTACCTCAACGCCCGTGGCTTTGGCGGTGGAGGAGGCGCTGGAGGAGATCATGTCGTGAAAGCGCAGCTCTCCATCCGTTGACGGCTCTGTCGGTGCGTCGTCGAAACGGATCAGCCCATAAGGAAGAGATCCCGCCAGCTCCGTGGCCTGCAGATCGGCAAGGCGCTCCTGGTGGTAGAGCAACAGCACAGCCCCGCTGACCCTCAGGGCATGGTCAATCTCCGGCACCACGTAGCGGTAATTGAGCGGAGTGATCACCAGCCCGAGACGCAGGCAGGCCAGATAGTGGATCACCAGCTCCAGACGGTTGGGCATCAATGAGGCCACCCGATCGCCCACCTGCAGTGGCAGGGCGCCGTAGGCGACCATCAACCGCTCCACTCGCTCCTCCAGCTGCTGCCAGCTGAGGCTCGTGTGGAGATCCTGCAGGGCGGGTCCCTGCGGATCCCGGGCCAGACCCTCCGCAAGAAGCTGATCGAGGCGATCGGGCTGCGTGAGGGTGGGGCCGGAAATGATCATCAAGGAGAGAAGCGATGGAAGCAGATGATCTTGCCCAGTCAGACTGATCACCAGAGACGCCTCCGATCCAGCGCCCTGGAACCAGGAAACATCAGCCTTCATGATGCACGAGGTTCAGCATCCGCGGGGGCGATGCACGGCCTTTTGTCAGCACCGAACAGGACGTCTCAGGACGCGGCCACACCGACTCTGTCAGCCTCCTGACCTGCTGCTCGAAGCGACCGGAGCGATCGAAGGGAAAGGAAACACACAGGGTTCCCAGCGAAGGGTTGGCGAAGGGTTAGCGAAGGAATGATGTGGGGTCATCGTTCGCCGCCAGAGCGCAGAGGCCATGGGAGGTACGGGAACAGGAACGCCGTGACGCCTCCACCTGCTGCTGGTGGGAATATTATGTAGTTGAGGGAAGGAATGGGAGCCAACTCAACCTTTCCCTCCAGGAGAGTCCGGCCAGGGTTCGCCAGAGCCGGTTTAGGCAAAAGGAGGTGCAATTGCTGTTGAACGTCGCCTCGGTGGCGCAGCGAGAACGCCACCCCGTACGTGTTGAGTCATACGCCACATCTGGTTCCCGTCCGTTGAAATCCCGGGCTGCATAACCCGGGCATCGGTCACAACTGAGGAGGTCAAGCCCCGAGCATCTCTCCCCAGCGTCGTGACTGAATCCTTACCTGCCAGGCCCCCGACAGGCTGATCGTTGGAACCCAGACACCCGACCGAGGGCACCCCAACGGCCAAGGTGACCACTCGCAACCGGTGCAAAGGCGCCCCCACATGGGGCGCCTTCCTACTGGATGCCCCTGGCCCCGGCGGCATCCCCGCAGCAGATCCGACCGATCGCCCGCATCAGGTGAGGTCGGGGACGACGAGCCATTGGTGGGGACCTGATCAGCCCTCGGCTTCCTCTGTTGGTGGCGGCAGCCGCCGTTCCACCTGCAGAAACACCAGCCAGGCCACCCCGGCGCTGATGCCACCGGTCCAGTCGCTGCGCAGCAGCTCCACGATCGACACCGTGCTGGCACCGATGCGGAGGCCCCGTAGAGCAAAACGACCCAGCGTCTCCGGGTTGAAGGACATGGGCAGGGATGATCGCTCGACCCCTGCAGCATCGCCCCTGCAGGGGAGGCCTTCCTGGAGAGCAAGGGCCTCGTGTGTCTGCTGCGCTGTCAACCGGCGGCTGGTCTTGCCTGGCGGGGTTCGTCATCGATGAACAGCCCAGCAGTGATGGTGTGCCTCTGATCGACTTGTTCACAACACCAAGGCAACCCCAGAATCACGGAGTGGGTCGTGCTGCCCCCGAGCCAGCTCGACCTGCAACGCTGAGCCGCACTCCCCCTCACCTCCGATGGACTCACCAGCTCAGCACTCCCGCATCGCCGCGGCGGCCCTGGGCTCCGC